>JAFCZU010000174.1 GCA_019314185.1 Deltaproteobacteria bacterium
TCATAATATAGTTTATCAGGAAGAATGTTGCCATAAGTATCCTTTACCATTTGTACAATCTCTGCCGACGATGATTTTTTTAAAACATCCTTTATGAATACTTTGGCATCTTCAAGTGTTATTGATCTTATTATATTTTTGACAGCAGGAATTGATTGAGGATTCATGCTTAATTCATCTATTCCGATGCCAAGCAGTATCGGCATGTTGATTGGATCACTCGCCATCTCGCCGCACATAAAAACTTTTACACCTTTGTTTCCGGCTGCATCAACAACATGTTTTATTGACCGGATAATAGCTGGATGAAGAGGATTAAAAAGATATTCAACCTCATTGTTTCCCCTGTCGATTGCCAGTGAATACTGTATAAGATCGTTTGTTCCAATACTGAAGAAATCAACATGCTGAGCCATAATATCCGCCATTATTACAGCCGAAGGAACCTCTATCATAATTCCAATTTTGATATTTCGATTAAATGTTATTCCATCTTTGTCCAAAGAATCGGCAGCTTCGTTTAAAATTCTTTTTGTCTCGAAGATTTCATCACAACTTGATATCATGGGAATCAGCAGCCGGACGTTGCCAAATGCAGCGGCTCTCAATATAGCCCTGAGCTGTGTCTTGAAAACATCAGGATTTCGTAGACAGTACCTGATAGCACGAAGCCCAAGGGCCGGGTTTGTCTCATCACATTCTAAAGAAGGGGCGATTGCCTTATCTCCGTTTATGTCAAGAGTACGTATGGTTACAGGTTTTGGCGCCATAACTTCGACAACATCCCTGTATTTATCAAACAGTTCGTCTTCTTTAGGAAAATCAGGGCGGCTTAGATATTGAAACTCTGTTCTGTAAAGGCCGATTCCATCACCGCCGTTGTCTATAACCGATACAACTTCCTCAGGTAGTTCGATATTGCCCATAACATGCAACCGA
The DNA here is from genome assembly GCA_019314185.1 of Deltaproteobacteria bacterium. Next base: position 940 of record JAFCZU010000174.1, read on the forward strand.
AATCCATCTGTTGTTTCAGCGCTAAGATGGCTGCCCCGGACAACAGCGGCTCTATATTCTTCATATTTGATGTTACGTTCTACTGACTGAACAAGAGTCTGCTCTGAAGGGTTAACAATTACTGTGCCTGTGTTGCCATCAATAACTATCAGATCATCATTTTTAATTATCCTTGTTGCATGTTTAAGGCCAAGGACAGCCGGGAGCTCAAGGGTTCGCGCGATTATGCCGGTATGGGATGCTTTGCCGCCGCGATCGGTTACAAAACCCATGATTTTTTCAAGTTGTATCTGGCTTGTTTCTGCCGGAGAAAGATCATGTGCAATAAGTATTACACGTTTTCTTATTTCAGAAATATTCACCGCTTCTGCTCCAACAAGATTTCTCATTATCCTGTCAGATGCATGTGTTATGTCTGAAATCCGTTCCTTTAAATAAGGGTCGGTAATTTTTTGGAACATCGATTTCAGGTTTGACACAACCTTTTTAAGAGCCCATTCAGCATTTACCTCTTCTTTTTCGATAGTTTCGATTGTCTTGCCATACAGCATTTTATCTTTCAGCAGTACCCTGTGGGTTTCAAGGATATATGCATGCTGACGCAACTCTTCAGGCGTGTCTTTTATTATTGCATAGACTTCATCTTTTGCGGACTTTACGGCGCTCTTGAAACGCTTTACCTCTTTTTTTAAGTTCTTTTTATCAATAAAATATTTTTCAACAACATCTACACCTTCTTTATCGACAAGATAAGCCTTTCCTATGCAGATGCCCGGAGAAGCGCCAATCCCATTTAAAACGATTTCAATTGTATCTGTATTCGACATATCAGTTTATTCCTCGAATCCTTTTTCAATCAGTTCTACGATATTGTTTAAGATATTTATGTCTGAGGGACTATCGACTTTTAATGTTATTTTTGAACCTTTTGGACAGGCAAGAGTCAGAACATCAAGAATGCTTGAAGCATCAGCCTTTTCTTTGTTTCTTATCAGCCACACTGTTGATTCAGCATTTTGTGCAAGTTCTGCTATTTTTGCAGCAGATCTTGCATGAAGGCCGAGTTCATTTATAATAATAGCATTTTTTGATAATATAGAAGTCACAACGAGCCATAAAAATGTCAACCACAGAGCGCACAGAGAACACAGAGAATTTTTTGTTTTTTCTCTGTGCACTCTGTGATCTCTGTGGTTAAAGATACTTTCATATTCAATAAAACTCTTTTATCTTTTGAACAACATATTCCTGCTGATCTTCCGAAAGTTCAGGATATACAGGAATAGCGAGAGTATGTGAAGTCGCATGCTCAGACACAGGAAAGTCACCTTTTTTGTAGTTTAGATATGAAAAGCATTCCTGGAGATGCATTGGAACAGGGTAGTAGATCTCCACACCTATTCCAGTGTTATTTAAAAACCGGCGAAGCTCGTCTCTTTTATCATCTAAGCTTATCACAAACTGGTTGTATATGTGACGATTTTCTCTTTCAACCGGAAGTTTAACAAGATCTTCTAAACCGGCATCGGCAAAAAGAGTTCGATATCTGCCGGCATTTTCCTGTCTTTTTTTTGTCCATTTATCAAGGTGTTTAAGCTTCAGCGATACAATAGATGCCTGGAAAGCGTCCAGCCTGAAATTGCCGCCAATAATTTTATGATAATATTTCGGGGAGGAACCATGAACACGAAGTATGCGCAATTTATCATAAAAACTTTCTGAATTTGTTGTTACAATTCCCCCGTCTCCAAAAGCTCCGAGATTTTTTGAAGGAAAGAAGGAAAAGCAGCCAAAATCACCAATAGATCCTGCTCGTCTATTTCTGTACTCTGCTCCAATAGCCTGAGCCGCATCTTCAATAACAACCAAATTATGTTTTTCTGCTATTTTTAGAATCGGGTCCATATCAGCGCATTGACCGTATAGATGAACAGGGATTATTGCTTTAAGTTTTGCCCGTTCTTCTTCGGTCATATCAGCTATAGCCTTTTCCACACATTCGGGCGAAATGTTATATGTATCAGGGTCGATATCCACAAACACAGGTTTGGCGCCTGTGCGGGCAATTGATCCGGCTGTTGCAAAAAATGTGTAGGCTGTTGTTATTACGCTGTCTTCATATCCGATATCAGCAGCCATAAGTGAAAGCAAAAGAGCGTCTGTGCCTGATGAAACTCCAACAGCATGGCTGGTGGAGCAATATTCGGCGATTTCCTTTTCAAGGGCATCAACTCTTGGCCCAAGAATAAAGTACTGGCTCTCAAAGATTTCTTCGGAAATTTTAAGAACATCATCTTTAATAGTTTTATACTGTTTTTTAAGATCGAGCAAAGGGACTTTCATAATAAATTAATACCTTACCTGAATAATGAAAAGTGGTTTATTCCCGGGATTTTCCAATTCTGCAGGGTTGTTTCCAGATAGCACGGTTGTTTCCCCTTTATTAAGAAGTATAGTTTGCCCTGCTGATTTAATTTTCGCCCGGCCTTTAATGATAATAAGATGTTTAAACATTGAGCCGTCAACATTAATTTGAAATATTGAACCAGGGTATACAATAAGTTTGGCTGTCATGTAATCATCTTTTTCTTCAAGGACGGTTAATATTCCCCATGAATGATATACTGTTTTGTGCTCATGATATTCCTTTCTCCCCTTTTCTTTGAGCTGGGCAACAATAGATTTAACGTCTCTGCTGTTAACAATATCTGAAACAAATACTGAATCCGGTGTTTCGACAACAACCATATTGTCAAGATGATTTGTTGCAATCAGGCGTTCATGTCCCATGATGAAGCAGTTTTTTGTGTCCTTTGCAATAACATCGCCATCAATAACATTGTTATTTTCATCTTTTGGCAGAAAGTCGTAAAGCGACTTCCATGATCCTATATCGCTCCATCCAAAATCCGATGGAAGGACAACCCCTTTTTCTGTTTTTTCCATTATGGCATAATCAAATGCAACATCAGGAAGCTGCTGATACCTTTCTCTGATTATATTATCTTCTCTTAAAACCAATTCTTCCATTTTTTCAAGCAGTTCTGGTTGAAATTTTCTGAATTCTTCGATCATAACAGATGCCTTAAAAGTAAACATGCCGCTGTTCCAGTAAAAATTGCCTGCTTCAATATACCTTGTTGCGGTTGCTTTGTCAGGTTTTTCAACAAATCTTTTTATTGCAAGCGCTTCATTAAATATTTCTTTTGAACCTTCAATATATCCATACCCTGTTTCAGGATAATGCGGTTTAATGCCGAATGTTACAATATATCCGGCTTTAGCGAGATTTATAGCTGTGTTTAATTTTTTGTGAAATTTTTCAACATTCCTGATAACATGATCAGCAGGAAAAACACACAAAACAGCATCTGAATCAATTTTCAGTATGTTTAATATTGCAAGAAGAATCGCCGGCGCGGTGTTTCTGCCGCATGGTTCACATATTATTTTCCCCTTGGCTTGAACACCGATTTCCGCCATATGTCTTGCAGTTTCATGAAAATGCTCCTCACCGCAGACAATTCTGATGTTTTCCGTGTCAAGAACAGGCGTTAACCTTTTTATTGTGCTTTGAACAAGAGAATCAGCGCCAATGAATTTTACGAGCTGCTTTGGATATAGTTCTCTTGACACAGGCCACAAACGTGTTCCTGTTCCACCTGCTAACAAGACAGCATATACGCTGGTTTTTTTATTAGTTTTATATTGGGTCATGGCTATATTTCTCATTTAAATATCGAATATCGAACAAGGAATTTCGAATGATGAATTATGGAATCGCTACGCTCTATCTTTTATAGTAGTAAAAATGATAGAATACCTTATTTCGACATTCATAATTTCTTGTTCGATATTCTGCGGTTCAAAACAAATCCATAAGTTTGAATTCGTTTTGAAAAGCTAAAGAGTTACAACGCATTTAATCTTGGGCCAACTTTCATCTCTCTCTCAAATTTCTAATTTCTACTTTCCAATTTCAAGTTCAACTTTCAAGCAGCAAACTGCTTCCTTTTTTTCTTAAAATCATTTGATTTTGAATAAGACGGCATTTGTGCGCATACTGTTTTTACAACACTGTAACCGAATAGTTCATTAACTTCCTGTGTTAATGCCAGGCTTGTTTTTACTTTCATAGTGTCAGGCAAGGCTATTAATGTCTCTGTTTTTTCAGGCTCGCACAGATGAATATACGTCAGGCATGTGCCGGGATGTTTTTTAAGAATATCATATAATTTTAAAAGTGATTTTTTGTTCGTTCTGGTTATGTTTAGATTAAAATGGATGCTTGCGATCAATTTTTCTTCAGCCTCATCTATTGGTATTAAACTATCTACCAGTATCTTTACTGAATTTTCATCTTTTTGTATTCGTCCCTGAACAAGGATAGGGTTGTCTCCTGACAAATAATTATGAACCGATGCATATACAGAGGAAAAAATCGTAACTTCAACAGAACCGAAAAGATCCTCTATTGTTACAAAGGCCATCAAATCGCCCTTTTTTGTCTTTATGGTCTTTACATTTCTGACAATACCGCCGATTCTTATAGCTTCGCCATCCTTTTTTTCCTTTACTGAGATACTGTTTGCATTTGTGAATTTATCAAGAACATCTTCATATTTCGTTAAGGGGTGACCGGTGATATAGAAACCAAGGAACTCTTTCTCAAAAGATAGAAGCTGTTTTTCATCCCACTCATCTATCTCCGGCATGGGAGGATAATCTGCTGTATGTTTAATTTCCCCTGTATCAAAAAGTCCTATTTGTGGATCAGCCATTTCTCTTTGAACTCTTTGGCCGTAACCAAGAGCATTTTCGAGAGACGCCATCATTCGGGAACGCTTGTCTCCTGTTGAATCAAAAGCTCCGCATTTTATAAGGCTTTCCACAACCCTTTTGTTTACTTTTTGAAGGCTAACCCTTTCACAAAAATCAAACAAAGAAGTAAACTTTCCATCCTTTCTGGCCTTAACGATAGATTCAATCGCGCCTTCTCCAACATTTTTAATTGCCACAAGACCGAATCTTATCTTTGAACCGATTGCAGTGAATTCCTTATTGCTTTCGTTTACATCCGGTGGAAGCACATTTATGGAATGACTGCGGCATTCGGCGATATATTTCACAACCCCATCAATTGAATGAATTTCACTTGTAAGCAGAGAAGCCATTAATTCAACAGAAAAGTGAGCTTTCAGGAAAGCAGTCTGGTATGCAATGAGGGCATATGCGGCGCTATGAGATTTGTTAAACCCATATCCTCCGAATTTTTCTATAAGATCAAATATCTTTTTTGCCTTATCATGCGCTATGCCATTGTCCTTGGCGCCCTGAATGAAACGCAGTGTGTGCTGAGCCATGATCGCCGGTTTTTTCTTGCCCATTGCTTTCCGGAGATCGTCTGCTTCAGACATGGAATACCTGGCAAGAACAGCGGCAATCTTCATGACCTGTTCCTGATAAACAATAACCCCGTAAGTTTCCTTTAGAATAGGTTCAAGTTCAGGAACAATGTATTCAACCGACTTTCTACCGTGCTTTCTTTCGACAAAATCATCAACCATTCCACTGTTAAGAGGGCCGGGACGGTAGAGAGCGACAAGGGCTATAATATCATCAAAACACTCAGGTTTTAATCGTACAAGCAGGTCTTTCATGCCGGAACTTTCAAGCTGAAAGACTCCGGTTGTGTCGCCTGATGCTAAAAGGCGGTATGTCTCCTGATCTTTAGTGTCGAGATTCTCAAGATCAGGAGGGGTCGTTCCCTGTTCAGAGATAAGAGAAAGGGTATTAGCGATGACTGTCAGGTTGCGAAGGCCTAAAAGATCGAATTTAACCAGGCCGATCTTTTCCACACATTTCATGTCAAACTGTGTAACGACCTCGCCAGCGGCATGTGTTGAGGCGTGCCTCGGAAGACCTTCGAGAACCCTGCAAACATTGATGAGATCAGCGATTTCCGGTTTGCTTGTCGCCAGGTCCTTAAGTTTCGGTTCTTGCTTTAGAGCATCATCAAGTGTTATCCCCGATATGTCAGGCACCATCTTGGCAATGGAATCCACCTCATATAAAGGTATATCAAGAGCGCGGCCCACATCTCGAATTACAGCTCTGGTTTTCAGTTTCCCAAAAGTAATTATCTGGGCC
>JAFCZU010000175.1 GCA_019314185.1 Deltaproteobacteria bacterium
CAAAGATCTTTCAACTTTTCAAAATTGAGGACGATTTTCAGTCCTATGTTGACGCACTTACTGAGACATTAACTGGTTCTACGCCATTTCAGGGGTGCGAAACTTGAGTAACTATAAATGGATAGATAAAAAGTTTCATATACAAGGCGTATTGATTTTTCAGGATCGAAGGCATACATATAGTATGTTGAAAGTCTGAAAAATCACTGCAACGCAGTAGATGGAACTTTTTACGACGCCATTTTAATCATGCTTTAGATTATGCTCCCTTAACAAAGCACAATCCTTGTGCCATTTTTCAGTAATCTCAATAACCTCTTTTCTTAATCCTTCATGTTCTTTTATGCATGATACTGGTATCTCGCCACGTATCTGTTTGCTGGAATTTTCTACAAGCTGGATTAATTCAATGGCTATTATGGAATTAATTTTCACAAGACCCTGCAAAAGTTCAATTAATTTTTCCTGATTTTCACTCATAGATTTCCTCTGCAAGACTAAGCTGACAGTTAGTTTTACTAAAATATATCTTGTAATACAAGAAGTAATTATAGAACCAGCTCTTTAAATACCGTTTTTTCTTTTACAATTTTGTGTTACATCCCTATTCAAGAGAGGCATTATTCAAATATCTCGTAACAAAATGGAGGTTATCATGTATTTTGACAAACCAGGAAAAATCAATACAAAAAAGACCTTGGAACTGGCGTATGAAAGAGGAAAAGAATTAGGCTTAGAAGAGGTTGTGTTAGCTTCTTCAAAAGGCGATACAGCCTGTATGGCTCTGGAAATATTTAAGGGTTTCCGGATTGTTGTTGTAACATACCACTGCGGTTTTAAAGAGCCTTTTAAAAAAGCAATGCCGGATAAAGTTTGCGAAGATTTAAAAAAACAGGGGGTGGCAATCGTTTCAGCAACCCACGCTCTCTCTGGCGTTGAACGATCAATTGCAAAAAAATACGGGGGAAGCTATCCTGCGCTCCTTATTGCCGATACTTTAAGGCTTTTTGGCCAGGGCACAAAGGTGGCCGTGGAGGTATCGATTATGGCAGCTGACGCAGGAACCCTTACAGGAAAAGATATTGTTTCCATTGGAGGAACATCAAGTGGAGCAGATGCAGCTCTTATAATCAAACCGGCAAACCAGTCTAATCTTTTCGATATGCGCATCAGAGAAATTATCTGCAAACCAAGATCGTTTTAACCTAAAATGATCGATTAGCCATTAACTTTTAGCTAACAGCTAACAGCTAATTTTAGGCATATTTCATAAGAGCTGACAGCTAATCGCTTAACTAACTTTAAATAATTTGAAAAGAGAAAAAGATTCAATGAAACAGAAATACATTAAGAATCCATCTATAGATTTCGACCTTCGCCAGTTGGAAATCTTTTGCAAGGTAGTTGACCTGAAAAGTTTTTCAAAAGCAGCCAAAGCTGTTTTTCTTGCCCAGGCTTCCGTAAGCGAGAGAATTGCCAACCTTGAAAGCATGGTTAGAACCAAACTGCTCGACCGGTTAGGCCGGCAGGTTGTTCCGACCAGAGCCGGCAAACTGCTTTATAAGCACGCAACTGAGTTGCTGAATATGAAAAGAAGAGCCTGCCTTGAGATGGAAAACTTTCTTGGCATTAAAAAAGGGGAGATTCATGTTGGTGCAAGCACAATACCCGGCGAATACATCCTTCCCAAATCTATCGGACTTTTTAATGAAAAATATCCATCAATATCAATTGTAATGGCCATTGCAGACACAGATGAAATCGAACGTCGCATTCTTCATGGAGACTTTGATCTTGGCATTGTAGGGTCAAAAAGTTCACATAAAAACCTTACATTTCATGCATTGTGGAACGATGAACTGGTTTTGACTATACCCCGAAATCATCGCTGGAGCAAAAAAAAAGAAATAAATATTAAAGAGCTTTCTAACGAGCCTTTTATATTAAGGGAAACCGGTTCGGGCACACTGAAAATAATAGAAGAGTATCTTGGCCCCTCTGCATCAAAGACTATTGATTCACTTCGAGTTGTCGCCAGGTTTGGTTCTTCCACAGCGGTCAAAGAAGGCATTAAGGCAGGATTAGGGGTATCTATCCTGTCTTCAAGAGCTATTGAGGCCGAACTTGAAACAGGATCACTTAATACCTTACAGATAAAAGGGCTTTCCCTGCTGCGGAAATTTTATCTAATCATGGATAAAAGGAGAACCGTTTCTCCAATATGCCGCGCTATGCTTGATTTTTTAATGGATTCTTCCAGGGAATCCTGACAAACAGCATTAAGAAACTTTTGAAAAATGTTCAATTTTGCCCGCCCCGTTCAATCTGTTTTTATATTTAACCGGAGTTCGATTCCTGCCAGGATATTTTAGAAGATAATATCTATCGAAAATTGAATATAAAGTTGACTTCTTAAGTTTTTCTGTAGTAAAGAAGATACTGTTTTCAATTACAAAATTTACTATAAAAAGGAGGAGGAGGAGGAGGAGGTTATGAATCAAAAAATGAGGTTGGCTGGTTGTATGTGCATCATGATTTTAATAACGGTTTTTTGCCTGTTTGACAATGTCTATGCAGAAGAATTGAGAGATTATCTTAATGAGGCAAAAAGTGTGGTCGGAGCAGAAAACATTATACTTCCAAAGATAGCTCAAGATATGATTAAAGCAGATCCTGGTGTTATGGTCATTGATGTCTGCGAACCGAATGAATATGAAAAGGGACATGTCAAAGGCGCTTTACTTATGCCGCGTGGTCTTATTGAATTTAAAATCAGGAAAAACGATATTTACCCTGACATCAACAAAGGACGCATGCCCACGCTCGACACACCAATAATCACCATCTGCAAAATGGGTGGAAGAGCGTTACTCGCTGCAAAAGTTCTTAAACAAATGGGATACAAAAATGTCAAAGCCATCAAAGGAGGCTATAAAGGATGGATGGCTGCGCGTCTTCCGCTTGAACAGTAGTTGTAAAAGGGAGTAGTAATAATAACAATGGCCACTCCCTTTTACAAGCATAATTCCTTTGAATCTACATCTGTGTGCTAATTAAAATGCTATCTTAATTAGTATGCGATTGAACTTTTGTTGGAGATAATTCCGGAATGTTTAAGAAAATCAAGATCAAACTTACGCTGATTATTTTACTCTTTGCCTTATGTCCCCTGTTTATTGCAACAGAAATACTCCTTTTTTGGACAAAGAAAGAAATTACCATAACAGCCAGAACAGATCTTCAGACCACAGTACTCAGCACAGCAGACAGTCTCAACCGTTATCAATACGAACGTCAAAGCGAGCTTCTTGCATTGGGTCATTTGTCGGATATACAAGATTCCATCTCCTATGCAATGTTTGATACGGCAGAGGAAGCTATAAAGCGGTTTGTTGCCTCAAGCGGTAATTATTCCATGATATATCTTCTTGATCTTAAAGGAAAACCTTGCGCTCTGGCTAAGAAAGAAGGGTTTGAAATCAGTCAAATAAAAGCGTTGACCGAAAAAAAAGAGTTTAAATCAACAATAAAGGGAAAATCAGCTTCTCTTGCTTACTTTGATAGAGATAAAAATCGTTACCTCTTTTCACTTCTCATACCAGTCTGCGATGTTGTAAGCGGCAATGTAATTGGTGTATTTCATGCATATCTTGATTACGACGGGATAAAAGATATTATTCTGTCCTCCAAAAAGAGAAAAACAGGATATACTGCATTGATTGCAGAAGACAGCAATACCGTGATGGTACATTCCTCTGAAGAGTGGGTCGGCAAAAAACTCCGAACAGACATCAATATGCCTGCTCTTTCCAAAGCGTTAAACACACAAACTTCGGGAATTATCCTTTTTGATTCTATGGGCACCGAAAAAATGGCAGGTTTTACCTCTGAAAAGGGATACCGGGACTATAAGGGAAATGGCTGGAAAGTTGTAATTTGTATTGATAAAAATGAAATGTTTGCCTTTATCAAAGAAATCCGCATCAATACATTGATTTTATCAGGCATATTTCTATTAACCATCGTCATCATAACAACCATTTTTGTCAAGAAAATGATAACCCCCATTAATTCCCTGCAACATGCTTTTGGCAAAGCGCAGGAAGGTGATTTGACCGAAAGAGTTGAGGTTCAATCCGATGACGAAATTGGGAACCTGTCGAAATGGTATAATCTCTTCATGGAAAAATTCTGCGAGTTGATCGGGGATGTTCGAAAAATGGGAGAAGCTATTAGCTCCGGAGCCAGCCAACAAGCCGCCACAACAGAAGAAATCTCAACAGCCGTAGAACAAATGTCTGCCATGACCAAGCGCAATGCGGACAATGCCGATCACGCAAACATTCTTATGAAGGAAACCGACCAGATCATCAGTGAGACCAACAAAAATATGAACGAACTAACCAGTTCAATGGAAGAACTTACAAAAGCCAGCGATGAAACACAGAAGGTTGTCAAAACAATTGATGAAATTGCCTTTCAAACCAATCTTTTGGCATTAAATGCAGCAGTAGAGGCGGCTCGTGCAGGAGAGGCAGGAGCAAGCTTTGCAGTGGTGGCGGAAGAAGTCAGAAATCTGGCGCTTCGCTCTGCCGATGCGGCTAAAAACACGGCTAAACTGATAGATGGAACAGTAAAAAAGATCAAAAGCGGATCAGAACTGGTAACACAAACCAGCAGTGCATTTACAAAGGTTGCAACCAGCTCTTCTAAAGTAGGAGAACTAGTTGCCGAAATAGCCGCAGCTTCTGACGAGCAGGCCCAGGGAATTGAACAGACAAACAAGGCCGTATCCGAGATGGGCATTGTTGCTCAGGAAGCAGCTAAAAAAACAGAAGAAATGTCTGCCACTATCTCTGTATTTCAAACAGAAAAAGAAACAGATCAATATCCCTTAATAACCATAGAAGACGAGAATTCGAAGAACATAGAGTAGAGAGCGCAAACAGGCCACTCAGTCTGCCCTCCCTCACACAAGAAAGGGCGCTCCATTTATAATGGACGCCCTTTTTTTTGTTTGAAATAATGGTCTAAACTACTACTACATTTACACTACTACTACATTTACTGCGGCAGGACCTTTTTGTCCCTGCTCTATGTCAAAGGTAACCCGGTCTCCATCATTAAGAGTCTTAAAGCCACTTCCTTCGATTCCTGAATGATGAACGAATACATCCGGCCCTTCCTCTTGTTCAATAAAACCATATCCTTTTTTTTCGTTAAACCATTTTACAATTCCATTAGTCATAATGACACCCTCCTTTTAAAAATTTTTGGTTCCAAACTTCAGGCTGCCACTTTTAACAAATGGATATTTCCTTTGGAACGAAACCCGCCCGTGCCCGTCACCGTCAATAGATATATTGATACCTATTAATTTTGCATAATATAAACTGTTTTTTAGCAAAGTCAAGTTATTTATAAATAAATAAGCTGAGGCTGATTATCCACCGAGTTCCTTTAGAAAAAAAAGAAGGCATTAGATGAAAGCAATCGGTTATTTCTATAAAAAACCCATCCTATTATCGGAATATCCAGTTTGACAAATCGGTCTATCCTCTTTATTGTCTGGTCAGTTTATCTGCCATGTTAACGGTGAGGCTGATAAAGTCAGCCGAAGCAATCTTAAAACAAGCTTCGGAACAGGCTCCACAATCTAATAAATATAAGCAGCTATCTTGCATAAGGTTGCTTCACTTCGTTCACAAAACATGTTTTTGGGCTTTCAAACAACTAAAGCACATAACCTTTTGATATAATTGACAAGTTGTTTTCGGTTACAGTGCTGCGAAGCGCCATAATCTATCTTTTTGCGAATTCATCAATTCATTAATTTAGGATGGAAAAATTGGATTCCTCATTTTTTATCACAAATCAAAAAAATAAATTCTTCTTTCCTTTTGTCCATTTCACCTGAATATCTCCTAACTCCTAACGCCCAGGTCCTGGGATCGTCTTAGGATATTAGATCTTATTCTTTATTCCTCATAAGCAAACTATACAAAACCTTATGGCCTTGCTTTCCTATTCTTGTGCCACACCCTCTCGGAAAGATAGGTGCAAAGAAAAGGGAGAGCATTCTTAGTTCGCATGCTCTCTTAATAACAATAAACCTGAAATAAAAGGAGGTAGCGTTTATGAATGTTACTCGAAGGAAGTTTATCCAGATTACCGGCGCTTCTGCTGCCGGTCTTGCTGTAAGCGGTTTGGGATTCGATCTTACGCCGATCAAAGCCCATGCGCAAATGCTCAAGACCAAGTATGCCAAGGAGACTACTACAATCTGCTGTTATTGTGCGGTAGGTTGCGGGGCCATTGTGCATACCAGCAAGAAAGGTGATGGGCGTGTCATCAACATCGAAGGTGATCCGGATCATGTAATCAACAGAGGCGCACTTTGTTCAAAAGGCGCTTCCCTGTCACAACTGACAGAGAATGAGAACCGCCTTGTTGAACCTATGTACAGAGCGCCATATGCTAATGAATGGAAAAAGGTTTCATGGGACTGGGCGCTGACGGAAATCGCCAAAAGAGTGAAAAAGACAAGGGATGCATCATTTGAGCACAAAAATGCCAGAGGGCAGGTGGTTAACCGGAACAACGGGATTGCCAGTGTGGGCAGCGCTGCTACAGACAATGAGGAGTGTTGGATTTATCAGGCCCTGATGCGTTCTCTCGGGCTTGTTTATCTCGAACATCAGGCCCGTATCTGCCACAGTTCGACTGTTGCGGCTCTGGCAGAGTCGTTTGGACGCGGCGCAATGACAAATCACTGGATTGATATCAAAAACAGCGATTGCATACTGATTATGGGAAGCAATGCTGCAAAGTATGTCACCATGGCCCAGAAAAATGGCGCAAAAGTTATAAGCGTTGACCCCAGGTTTACAAGAACATCCTCCAAGGCCGATATTTATGCTCATATTCGTTCAGGCACTGATATTGCTTTGTTGGGTGGTATGATAAAATACATATTGGACAACAAGCTTTACAATAAAGAGTATGTTGTAAACTATACCAATGCCGGCTTTATAGTTGGAAAGGATTTTAAATTTAAAAACGGTCTGTTTTCAGGCTATGATGCAAAAAACAGGAAATATGACAAGAGCAAGTGGGCTTTTGAGATGGATGCAAACGGTGTTCCTAAAATGGATCGCTCTTTAAAGAAGAGCCGTTGTGTTATGAATCTTTTAAAGAAACATTACAGCAGGTATAACACCAGGCTGGTTTCCAAGATTACAGGCACCCCGGAAGCGGATCTTCTGAAGATATACAAAACTTATGCAGCTACCGGCGCCAAGGGAAAAGCCGGCACAGAAATGTATGCCATGGGATGGACACAGCACACCGTTGGAGTCCAGAATATCAGGACAATGGCAATGATACAGCTTCTTCTTGGCAATATGGGTGTTGCCGGCGGAGGAATCAATGCGCTGCGAGGCGAGTCAAACGTGCAGGGATCAACAGACCATTGTCTGCTGTGGCACATCTGGCCCGGCTATCTTAAAACACCGAGGGCTTCAAATGTATCTTTTGCCGCCTATAATAAAAAGTGGACACCAAAAAGCAATGATCCGCTTTCAGCAAACTGGTGGCAGAATTATCCCAAGTATTCAGTCAGCCTTCTAAAATCGTTCTTTGGCGAAAAGGCCACTAAAGCGAACGATTTCGGATATGACTGGCTGCCAAAGGTGGACGATGGAACCGATTATTCATGGTTGAGCATATTTGATGAAATGTACAAGGGCACTTTTAAAGGATTTTTTGCCTGGGGCCAGAATCCTGCATGCAGTGGCGCTAATTCCAATAAAACACGCAAGGCCATGGCAAATCTGGACTGGATGGTCAATGTGAATATTTTTGATAATGAGACCGGTTCATTCTGGAAGGGGCCGGGCATGAATTCTTCTACAATAAAGACAGAAGTTTTTATGCTTCCGGCATGTGTGTCGGTTGAAAAGGAAGGCAGCATTACCAACAGCGGCAGATGGATGCAGTGGCGCTATCAGGGGCCGAAACCGCTTGGAAACAGCCTTTCTGACGGCGATATTATCATGAGGCTTGGCGAAAAGATTAAAGAGGTTTACAAGGAAAGCGGCGCCTTTCCCGAGCCTATACTCAACCTCAAGTGGGATTATACGACAAATGGTGAATATGATCCGCACAAGGTAGCCAAAGAGATAAACGGCTACTTTACACGCGACGTCAAGGTTAAAGGCAAGCTCTGCAGGAAAGGCACGCTTGTGCCAAGTTTCGGCTGGTTGCAGGCTGATGGTTCAACCTCATCTGCAAACTGGCTTTACTGCAACAGCTACACGGAAAAGGGTAACATGGCAGCCAGACGGAGCAAGAAGGATGCGTCGAACAACATCGGTCTGTATCCTGAGTTTGCATGGTGCTGGCCTGTAAACAGAAGGATTATTTATAACCGCGCTTCAGTTGATCTGAAAGGACAGCCGTGGGACAAGAAAGACTGGGTTGTCAGGTTTGCCGGTAATGTCAAGAATGGCAAGTATGTCTCAAAAAAGTGGATCGGAGATGTTCCGGACGGTGGATGGTATCCTCTTGAAAATCCTGACGGAACAAAGAGAAAGGATGCAAAACATCCTTTTATCATGAGAAAGCACGGACATGGGCAGATATTCGGCCCAGGCCTCGCAGATGGTCCATTCCCGGAACATTACGAGCCTCTGGAGTGTCCTGTTGAAAAGAACCTTATGAGCAAACAGCGGATGAATCCTGCTGCGCATGTTTACACAACAGATGCTGATCCATACGCAACAAATGATCCGAAGTTTCCAATTGTAGGCACGACATACCGTCTGACGGAACACTGGCAGACAGGTCTCATGACGCGTCCGCAGCCATGGCTGCTTGAACTTCAGCCTCAGATGTTTGTAGAAATGAGCGAAGAGCTGGCAAGGGAAAAAGGTATAAAGAACGGAGAACGTGTAATGGTCTCATCTATCAGGGGATCTGTTGAATGCACGGCCATTGTAACAAAGCGTTTTAAACCGTTTAAAATTGCCGGAAAGAGAGTCCATCACGTGGGAATGCCGTGGTGCTTTGGCTGGCGCTGGCCGGCAAGCGGCACAGAGGATAGCGCCAACCTGGTCACTCCATCTATCGGTGACGCCAACACCAGGATACCTGAAACCAAGGCTTTTATGGTCAATGTAACCAAAAAATAAAGGAGGTGATCTGAATGAGTAAGTCATTTTTTATAGATACAACTATTTGTACAGCCTGTAGAGGATGTCAGGTGGCCTGCAAGCAGTGGCATGATCTTCCAGCGGAGGAAACCAAAAACCGTGGAACTTACGAGAACCCTGCAGATCTATCCTTTATAACTTATAAAGTGGTTAGAATGCGTGAGCAGGTTATCGGCGGAAAGCTGAACTGGCTCTTTTTTCCTGAACAGTGCCGTCACTGTATTGAGGCTCCATGCCTTGAAACAGCAGGAGACCCG
>JAFCZU010000176.1 GCA_019314185.1 Deltaproteobacteria bacterium
TTATCGTTTACTGGAACAGGCGCTGCAAACTGATCCAACGCCCTACGCAAATATGATTGGAGGCAAATTCCGTCCCCGACAAGCCTAACGAGAGAGGAGTGGATACCCCCCTTTAATACTAATACCTAATTCATCTAAACTTACACCCAAAACTTTTTTAACCATTATTGGGATAAGTATTTCTTCTGCATCACCTTCAACCAACATTACCCCTTTTGCAAAAAGTAAGTTACTTCTTACTGCATCAAGATACCTTTCTAATTTTGGGATATCTTTGAGGTCTAAATTTTTTGAAGGTTGATATACTTCCGCATGGTTCTGCTTTTTTGCCAAAATATTCATGCTTGAAATTTTGCTAACTTCTGAAATATGCGTTGAATGTGTTGAATAAATAATTTGTGTTTCACCAAAATCAAGATTATCAAAAAGAGTTTTTTGGATGTGAGTATGAATATGCGCTTCGGGTTCTTCAATTAATAAAAAATTCGCAAATGTATCTTTATTTATTTGATATTTGTATTCTAATAATTTCAAGGTTAGGTAAATCAAGTTTGCACCACCCAAACTTAATTCATGAATTCCACCTTCATGGCTTTCATTAGGTTCTCCGATAAACAACCTTAACGATTGAAGTAATTTTTCTGCATCATCAGATAGGCTTGATTTAATAGATAAAGAAGAAGGTGAGTATGTTTCTCCTACTGCTTCTTTAATCGTGCCTTTAATATCCGTTCTTATTTTTTGAACATCTGATAACGCTTCTATTTTTTCATTTAATTTCCTTACTCGTTTAGAAATAGGTTTGAATTCTTCTTCGTTTATTTTGCCGCTTTGATTTCTTAATAATGTTAATAATGGATTAGTTCTATTGTTATGAAAATCAGAAACTACATCTCTCAATGCTTTAATAAAAGTAAAGGAAACCTCTTTCGATACAGATAATTGATTTGGTATATTTATTCCAAATTTTGTTTCATCTATCTCAAAATTAAACTTTACCTTCTGAAAATCCCCAACCAATTCTTTATATGCATCTTCATTATTAAAGTCTACTGTACTTTTCCCTGTAAATTTTGTTTCATAATCATCAATAGTAATTTTAGCTAATATAGCTTTAAGTTCTTCTTTATCTCCTTCTTTTATTTCAGAAAGTTTTTTTCTTATCCCTGCTCTTGGTCGAAAAAACAAATTATATGTCGCTTTTTCAACTTTATCGCCATCAATATTACCAACTCCATGAATAAATAATGATTGTATTGATTCATCATCAGATAATTCGGAAAATTCGAGGCTTATTATTATCCAATGGCCTTTCCAAGAACCAATATTTCTATTAAAATCATTTTCATCTAATTTGTATGCGTATCTGTATAGATTGTCGTCTAAAATTAATCGAATGGCTCTAAAAAGGTTAGTTTTCCCTGAACCGTTTTCACCGATAATGGTATTAATACCTTTAACGAATTCAAAATTTGAATTCATAAAGTTACGATAGTTTCTAATAGATACTTTTGATATATACATAAATCACTCTTCATTTAATTTTAGTTACATAACCGGTTTCATCCGGTGCATTTTTTCGTTAGCTTTTGTGTACCGTCAATGCAGCTCATAGTTATAAATTCCTGCCTTCGCTTCAAGCTCGCCTGCCAGCTCAAGGACTCGCCTGTGGTGAGTGAAAAGCAAGACTTGGGTACTGAGAGCCAGCTCCGCGAGGACCTCGAGGCAAACCTTTGTACGATTGTCGTCAAAGCCTATGAGAATGTCGTCAACGACAAAGGGCATGGGCTCTCCTTTGCTCAAATGTTGCTCTATGGTAGCAAGGCGAAGCGACAGGTATAGCTGATCTCGGGTTCCGTCACTCATCCCATCGACGTACACCTCGACATCGTCTGGACGAACACCAAGTAGGATGGGCTTGCCGCTTTCGTCCAATTCATCCCGAAGATTCGCATAAGACCCCACGGTGAGTTTGGAAAAAAGTTCACCAGCCCTCGCCAGTACCGGAGCCTGGTTTTTTTTACGATAGTCCTCTATTCGCTGTTCAAGGATGAGCGCAGCGATTTGCAGGCGAAGGTACTGCTCGACACCAGAAACCATGGTGGCAAGTTGCTGCTCTGCCTCCTCTGATGCGTTGGCGGCTACAGCACTGCCATCCTTGGCCTTAATTTCGTTTTGAAGCGTTTGTCGTTGATCGCGAAGCGTGTCCCGATTTGCCTGCAGCTCTTTCAGTTCGGATAAGACTCTTTCCCGCTCCCCTTCGATTGCATCGATATCCGACTCGCTGGCTTCTTGCTCCAATTCTTGAATACTCAGACCATCCCCATTGCGTATGAGTTCTTGTTCAAGCGTATCGAGCTTCTGCTGTAGCTCCCGCATTTTTCGTGAGCTCTCACCGGCCGATTCAAGATCATCGTCTGTCTTAACACCAGCTTGGTCCCTCAATGAAGCGAGCTGCTCCTGTGCCGTTCGAATCGTTATGTAAGCGTCTTCGATTTCTTCCTTTATCTCTTTTTTCTGGGTCTCTATCTTTTTGAGGCTTGCCCGGGCTTCACGCGCATCATTCAGGTCACGATTTAACTGAGCGGCAATAGTGATCGCTTCTTGGTCGTCTCTTTTGAATCCAATACTATCGGCGAACTCAAACACTTTCTTTTCAAATTTCTCCGTGACTTGGTCTATTCCGTAAATTCGCCTGCGAAGCTCTTCTGATTTGTCGAATTTGTCAAAAAATGCCAATAGCTGATCGAATGCCTCAGTCGCTTGTTCTGGATGGACATCAGGTTTTAACCCCAAGCCATCAATGGCCTGACCCCATTCCTGTGCCCAGTTGGCTTGATCGTTCTCGATTGACGTTTGCTCTTCATGCGCTCTTTTGATGCGAATCTCTGTATCGCCCAGCGAATGTTCCAATTGGCGTTTCCGTTCAAGGGCAGCTTCCTCTCGCTCGATTCGATGTTCACACAGATTAATCATGGCCTCAAGGCTCATCTCTTGCAGGTCTATTGAATCATCGAATTTTGATATCTGCGGAGAGACGGATTCCTTGAGGGCTTTACAATCCCCGGATAGTTTTCTTGCATCACCAGAAACGGTATTCGCTGTCTGAACATTCGATAGAAGTTTGTCTACTCTTAGAAGCCATTGTTTCATCTCCCTTGGAGATCCAGGATTTACTCCCAATGGCTCCCAAATAGAATTCCATTCCTTTTGGTATGCTTCCTTTTCCTCATTCGCCTTTCTGACGTCTTCTGTGATGTCGTTGTGACGCGATTTCAGGTTTTCAATCTTTGCCTCAAGATCCGCCCGTTTCACCACCTGGTCTGCGGCTAACCGAAGTCGATCCGATACGTTATCTGCAACGTCGACCTTTTGCTCATAGAATGTCGGGAGGTCGGAATCAGACGCAAACTCTGCGATTTTCTTTTCTACATCAATTTCTTCGATGTACTTTCGCTTTATGAGATTCCATCCGGTGTTCCGTACCGATCTCGCTCCTTCAAGCTCCGAAATTGTCGGCACGTTGCTTGTCAATAACAGTGCTTTTAGGTCCTGCTCTGCCTGTTTCTGCTCCTCTTCGAGCGCTTTTCGCCTGCGGTCATAATCCCTAATGTTTTCGGAAAGTTCATCGGACTTTCTCTCAAACCTGTCCAAAGTCTCTGACACGGGCATGGCAATTTTTAAAAGCGCTTCGATTGTTCCGGAAAATCTTCCGAGCCTCGAAAGCTCACCCTCACAGGCTGCTTTCTCATCCAAAGCGCGTTTTTGTGAATCGCCTAGTCGCTGTTCCAGATCACCGGCCTTGCGAGCAGCTACGACCGCCGCCTTTAGTTCGCTTAGGTCCAAATTCGATTGAGCCTGTTCACCCAACTCTTTCTTGATTGTCTCTTGTTCGTCTTCGACATCGCGCAGTGTGGCCTCGGCCTTTTCCTTTTTCTGATTCAGGAGGCTATGCTTCTGAGCCAAACCAGATATCCACTTCTTGTTGTTGGTCAACGGTCGTAGCTGGTCGGAATCATCGAGACCAAGATCGGGACGTACGCCTTTTAGCAGTTGCTCTGCCTCGTTGCGCAACAGACGCCTTTTCCCATCTTGCTGTGGACGATCTTTGAGTGCTGTTTCAACAGCTCCCAATTCTTTGTGAATAGCCAAAATGGCCTCTTCGTTATCCAGCAATTCGTTACGGACATTCAACGTTTCTGATTCTTCTTTTAGGCGAAACAGCTTGGCCTCGGCTCTTGCTCGAGCTTCACTGGCATTTTGCAGATTGTCACTGGCGGTTTTGCGTTTTTCGTCGAAGTCTTCCGGAAAAAGCAATACTTCTCCCATTTCTTCAATACGAACTATAATCCCACGGCGCTCAGCCAGGGCACCCTTTACGCGATTGAGCCGATCCAGACGGCTTTTCTCTTTGCTTTTCCCATTGATATCCTCTTCAACTTTTTGAATGGCGGAAAGGGTGTCAGCGAGTCCCTTTTGTAGCCGTTTCCATTCTGCAACAGGAAGACTCGAATGCTTAATTCGTTTTTGTGCATCTTTGAAACTCGATATCGCCTGGTTCACACGTTTTGTAGAAGCTCGAGGCTTGAAAAGTTCTTCAGCGCCATTATGCAAATCGGTCAATATTTCGCGGAGACTTGCGGTACCGACCGCAGCACTAAAGAGTGCTTGACCGAGGTCACCAGATTGGTTCAGCAGCTCCTTGCCACCCAATACCAGTCCACTATGGTCTATACCATACAATTTCGTGAACAGATTCTCATCAATGCCACCTGGTAAAAACGGCAATAAAACCGAATCGTCTAGGACAGCATCGGTGCCGAATTCTAACAGAGTACCTTTCGTGCCCTTCCTCCGTACGAATTCTATGTCTTCTCCGCCTGAAAGCCTGAGCTTCCCGCCAATTCGCAGTTGTGGGTTCGCGTGAAGGTAATTATCCTTAGTGCGACGGGTTGGAATACCAAATAACCACGCGATGAGAGCTCTCAGCGAAGTACTCTTGCCCGCTTCATTGTCCCCGTATATCAAGTGTAGGCCGGAGGCTCCGTCTGATAGATTCAACGATTTGTCGGTGAAGGGACCGTATGCAATCAAATCAAGGCGGTCGATTCTCATTTGGAACCTCCCACCGTCAACAACCTTCCAACCAACATATGTTTGGCTTCTTCAACCAAACGCTCGACGGTTTGATTTTCATCAAGATTCAAGACGGAGTCAGCGCCAAAAGCCTCTGATGGAATCTTCTGCCTGAGATCGGCAATCACATCTTTGAGGCCACTTATCTCGTCTGGATTGTCTGGTGTAGCCAATATGTCCTTGAGCAATTTTCCGAATGCGCTGTCGTCAGACAATGTAGATTCCAAATTGAGCCTGCCAACCGCTGCATTTTCAACTCTCTCTATCCACAAATCATCACCGGCAATTTCCGCGCCAAGTGCTTTGATCTGTTGCTCAAATCGTTCTGGATATGCTGCGAGCTCATCGGATATTGAGGTTACCCCTTCAAACCGGATACGCATTGCGATAGGTCGTCCGTCTGCTGACGTTCTTTCGTTTTCAATGGATTTCCGAGCACGTTCAAGTACCTCTCGCATTTCAGTAGCATCTGTTAGATCGACGGTGCACTCGACCCAACGCAAAACATCCAACGGGCACTTTTCTACTGTGCTCACAGCACCGTCTTCAACGGTTACAAGCACACATCCCTTGGCACCGGTCTCTCGAATATGACGTCCCTGAATACAACCTGGGAATACGGTCCATGGGTCTTCGGAAACAAATTCCTGCTTATGAATGTGCCCCAATGCCCAATATTGGTAGCCTTTGGAGCGTAGAACATCTGCTGAGCAGGGGGCATACACGGCATGACCTTCCCTGCCATCGAGGCTGGTGTGCAATAGGCCAATATTGAACATTCCTTGCTCAGCGACAGCAAACCCTGTCGCAAGATTTTCATCAACGTGCTGCGTTCCAAAACTCCGCCCATGAATGGCAACCGCCAAATCATCTAACTTTATTGTTTCAGCTTTCCGAGAAGATAAAAACGTCATATTGGCGGGGCTATCAAGGGCTTTTGTCATTCGATTGGCGGCATCGTGGTTTCCAGCAACAGTAAAAACATAAATGTTGTGCTGGCCGAGTCGACCCATCTGCTGGCTTAGAAAAATGCCGGTACTATAATCCTTCCAATCGCCGTCATAGAGATCGCCTGCCAACAAAACGAATGAGACCTTCTCTTCAATGGCCAGATCTACGAGGTTCTCGAAAGCTCTTCGGCATGCATCACGAATGGATTCCACAGGTGCAGATTCATAGCGAGATAGACCGCGCAATGGGCTATCCAAATGAACATCGGATGCGTGGATAAATTTAAACATTGTCACCTCACTTTTTAAAACAAATAACCAGTTATTATATAGCGACAAAGGGGGTTGAATTTAGGCGTTTCTTTTTTCATTTGTTTATGGAATCTATGGGACTCCTAAGTTTATATCGTCAAGAAGTGAATATTGATTTTCTTTTGCGATTTTTTCACCCATTATTTTTTACTGCCCAATATTAAATGTTAAGAAATAAATCAGTGGCATTTGATATTAACAGATCGTTTCTTGATTGTTGTAATATCTTAATATTACATTGTTTTTAATGCAAAGGCAAGAATTATATAATCCTAAACGAGATAGGGGAAGCGCGAATATTGGAGCTACAAATGTGGGAGAATATTCAGAAGGTTTATGAGTTAAGGACAGGCATATCATCTCACGTTCCACCATCCAACAAATGCCCGGCTTTCTTTATTGAATCAT
>JAFCZU010000177.1 GCA_019314185.1 Deltaproteobacteria bacterium
AATACGGGTACTCGATTCCTTTAGGAACATACGAAGTTTTTTTTGACTAGCCCTTCTCGCTTCAGAACCCGGTTAATGGTTCGATCTGAGGGGAAGTCAAGGTCCAGCTTTCTGCGTTCCCATTTAATGGCGGAAACTCCAAATTGGGCGAAAGGCTCAGATTCGAGCCTATTTCTAATTGAAATGATGCGCTGCTTTTCTTCCGTGCCAATTTCATTAGAACTTCTTCAGTGGGGCTCTGGACTGGTCTTTATGCCAGTCGTCTTGTCCCGTCTGATATCGTTTGAGCCATTTAAAAAACCATTTTTTGGAACGTTTGAGGTCAGTGTAAATTGTTTCGCTTATGTACCTTTGAATTGCCTTTTTTCTGATTTTTTCTTCCAATTAATTGCCTCCTTTTAGATTTTTATTGGAGGCAGTATACATAAAATTTGCCAAGAGGGTTACCCATGTCTTGGCATAAAAATGAGCTTTAAGGTAACCTATGTCCTGGCATTTCTCACCCATTTCTTAGAGATGCCGATACACTGGGAAACGATGAAATTGTCAACAGGCCCGCCTCCGAACTTTATAGCCGTCAGGAACATGGCAATAAAAGTGTTGAACACCGCGGTATATATGAAGTTTTTTGAGTACCCTTTTTCGATTGATTGCAGCTAGTTGTATTTCCATGAAAATTTCCCTTTTGCTTTTCATACAATATTTAGAAAGTATATTCCAATCCTATCATGCATTGACAGCCCAAGGGAGTCCTGAACTCTGTATCCCTGCCCCCGGAATTTACGCTTCCCACCAGGAAGAGCTGGGTATGATCACCCACGAAGCATTCCACAATGGATGTGAACTGCCCGGAGCCGTCATCCATGTTCTGGGTCCAGCGGAAGGTAAGGTTGAGTACATCCCTGATATCAGTATGGTTGTACTGGAACATGACGTAGTTCCGTCTCAGGAATCTCAGTTTGGGATCTGCTGTCCGGCTGAGAGTCAATCTTGAGAGATCATGAATTGAACCTGTAAGAGCATAGGCATCCGCGGCCTCCCGCCTTAGCCGGTAATATGCGTCGGCCTGAGCGTCACTGTAGCCAAGGCCGTTGTACACATATTCCACTGTAAGGGTGGGGCCCATTTCCAGTGTGTAGGAGCCTCCGGCCAGGATGATGCCTTTTATGGACGAATCGTCATCATCTGCCGCCTCCATTGAGGCGCCGAAAGGATTGCCTGCATTTTTGGGGTAGAAGGCATTGCTGCCCATAGAAACAATCCCCTCCCCGTACAACAAAAGAGCATCTGTGGCGGTCCAGCCACCATAGGCTCCCAGCTTGGTCCTGTCGCTCTCCTGGTGCGATAGAATCAGC
This sequence comes from Deltaproteobacteria bacterium, assembly GCA_019314185.1. The sequence continues at coordinate 1,356 of JAFCZU010000177.1, forward strand.
CCGGCATATTCTTCCTGCCCCGCATAATCCAGCTTCACGGCATAGGTCTTGTCAAACTCGTAATACCGGAATTCCTGACGCCCTTCATCCAGATTGGCAATCAGTGAGACTGTCCATGAAGTTCCGGGAAGCCAGACAAGACGAGCAAAATCCATTCCCGGCACTTCCCGTTTGGGGTTGCTCCGGCCATTATCCACAAAGAATGGGTTGGAAGGAGAAAAAAGATAGGAAGGTCCCCACTGCAGATTTTCCCGGCCATAGGAAACAAACAAACCTTCGGCTATTCGTATCCTGGCCATCCATTCATTGATGAATAGGTTATCCTCGAACTCGTCATCCCCTTTTCGAGGACCATCCTCCCATGCCTTCCATTCAACGTTTAATCTGGGTTTTACGCTCAGTTCCAGTCTTCTGAAGTTCAGACGGGCATCCGACCGGAGTTCCAGTTCAGTCAGATAACGCGGTATCCGAAAAAAGTCGTTGTTGGGGTTCTGGGAGGAGTCGGCCACATCCTGATAGGTGCCGGAAGTCAGAAATTTTATATTATATTCGAAACCTTCTTTTAATTCATCCAATAGGTTGGAAGATTCCGTTTCCTCCGCTCCGCCCGGCTCTGCGGCTGGGGAGCAGGTTGGCTTCCATAAGAAACATGCGAGAAAAATAAAAATAATTAGTGGTAGTAGACTTTTTTTCATAAATAACTTCAGCTCATTTTAGTCATTTTAAACTTTAGGCACTAAAATTCCCTATCTCACCAACAGGTTCAGGTTGAAGGTAGAATCAGGGATCTTTTTGAGCCTGATCTTGCTGTAAGTCATGGTGGTAACATTCTCTTTTATTACGGCATCTGTAATGATCATTTTGGAAACAAATGGTTTGGGTTTTCCCTCTATCGGGATACTGTTTCCGTACTCAAAGGTCGCTGATTTAAATATCTTTCCCGATACGGTAAAAAACTCCGCCTTGACGCCAACAAGCCGCTTTTTGGAAACCCAGTATTTAATCCGATCATAAGTGACCTTTTTGTTGATGGCGGTCAGGTCAAGGAGATAGCATAGTTCTCCTTTAACCGTATCTTCGGATACCAGAGTTGCGTCATAGTCTCCGGCATAGTTGGTGGAGGCAATGTCACCGTTGGAGGCACTGCCCATCAGTTTCTGCCTGGGAGAAATGGGGACAGGTTTCCTCAATCCCGGTTTTATGAACCACATGTTCCGGTCAATCATCAACAATTTGCGGCCCTTTACCTTGGGCGGCGAGATAAATTCCGCGAGGCTATTGAAGTCGCGAGCCTTTATTTTGAGGGTACGGGATTGTTTGCGGCCATTTTCGATCGATTCCAGCTTGATTTCCCACTCAATACCCTTCACACTTCCCCTGGCCTCGTCCGATTTTTCCAGGATTTCCTTAGGTGTCATTTCCGCGAGCACCGGTTTTGAACAAAACACGATGCCGGATAGCAACATTACAAATACAACTGTTAAAAACTTTTTCATCGGTAGCCTCTGCATGTTTTTTAGTTATTCACTTTTGAGCTTTGAGCGCTATTACACATGTCCCAAAGCATCCACCACATTCTGCCTGGCCGCGCGTCTGGCTGGCAGTATGGCGGCCATCAATGAAAGTAAAATCAGAAAAAGCATCAGGAAAAACATGGACTGAGGCACCAGATTAACAATCAAAGGCACAGGACTCGAGGACCCTGGCGGTATATAGGTCGGCCCTACAGCCCGGATGACCGCCCATACGATTACATTTAAGACAATACCAAAAACAGTTCCAAGGAAACCGAGCATCGCACCTTCCACTGCAAAAAGAAGGCTCACACCCCGCCGTTTCAGGCCAAGCGCCCTGAGGGTGCCGATCTCTCTCGTTCTCTCAAGAACGGCCATTCCCATGGTATTAACCACGCTCATAATCACGATGATAAAAACGATAAAAAATATAAACATGAATATCATATCAAACATACCCCGAACTTTTAAGTAGAAGAGTGAAAGTTCGTTCCATGTTTTTATTTTGCATGCAATCCCCGCGCCTGACAGGGTATCTTCCAGTCGTTCGCGGGTCGCCTCCGTCTTGTTCCAATCATTTAGCAATACCACCACCCGGTCCGCCTTTTCCGTGTCATAGAGGGATTGAGCAAAGCCAAAGGGAACACGCATGTATTTGTCGTTGGTAGCACTACTGCCGGTGTCATAAGTGCCGGCAACCTCTATATCCAGGGCGTTCATCTGGCCGTCGAGGGTTGTGGCCATGATCACTCCGTAACCTCCGGGTTTCAAACCTAGATGGCTCGCCAAGTCCTCTCCCATTTCCACCCCGTAAGGCTTTTTGTCGCTTAGGCCTTCCCCTTTTACCGGCCGCCGGAAGGCGGCCCATGCGCCTTTTATTGTCTTATCATCACGGGGTATCACGCCATTTGCCAGAAATATGGTGGATGTGCGTCCATTGGAAACAAGCCCCGAAATATTTATCTGGGGAGTAGCCAAAATAACATCTTCGTCCTCCCCCACTAAATCGCTTATCCTTTTAAGCTCTTCTTGGGAAAACATATACTTATCGGGGTCGATCTTTCCCTTTTCCAGCCATCCTTGCTTGTAGATGGTAAGATGCCCCAGGCCTTCCCCTCTGACGGCAGACTTTCTAAGGCCATCATAGGTGTTGTGTATATATCCCTGAAAGAGGCTTACGGCCGCAAAACCTATGGCGATGGCGATCAGAGTCACAAAAGACCGGCGTTTGTTTTTCAGTATATTGCGAAGAGCAATCTTTATCCATTTAATCATTTCTCATTACCTCCGTTCAGGATTCTTCCGTCCTCAAGTCGAACCAACCGCTCCACCTGGTCCAGAAGCCTCGGGTCATGGGTAGAAAAGATAAAGGTGGTTTTTTCGTTTTCATTAAGACCCCACATCAATTCGATAATCTTATGGGAAGTTTCGGAGTCCAGGTTGGCCGTTGGTTCGTCGGCAATAACCAGATTCGGATTCGTCACCAGAGCCCTCGCGATGGCCACCCTCTGCCGCTGACCGCCGGAAAGCTTATCGGGCAGGTGTTCGACAAAATCGGACAGGCCGACTTCATCAAGACGCTTAAGCGCCGTCTCTCTGACATTAAAGTGGGGTGTACCCATAATTTCAAGGGGCAGCATGACATTTTCCAGGGCGGAAAGAACGGGAATCAGGTTAAACCCCTGAAAAATGAAACCGATGGATCTATTCCTGAACTCAGTTCGCCTGTCATCCGAGAGTTTCTTCACCTCCTCGCCCTTGATAAACAGCCGGCCGGATGAAGCTTCATCAATGGTACCAATGAGGTTCAACAAGGTGGTCTTGCCAGAACCGGAAGGCCCCCAGATTGCCACAAATTCTCCTTTGTCAATGATCAGGTCAACACCCCTTAAGGCGTGAACCACAGTTTCCCCTAAAAAATAATCCTTTTTGATTTCTTCCATTTTAATAAGTTCCATAATTATATCTCCTTTCCGTTCTACAAACTCTTAGCCATCTTCCTGTATTTTTCAGCCCTATAGGCAAATGGGGTCGCACCAAGCTATCACTCTGTAATTGCAGATTTTTCATTCCAAAAACATGTGTTATTAGTGTGAATATCCCATTTTTTAGCCTCAGAATGGCCATTATAGGGAACTATTGCTTCCCTTAACTCGTATCCTTCTTTCGTTGATCGAACGCGTCGGCCGGTGGGCAGAGATCGCAAATGCTTCTTCACGGTAGCCACAAAGTTTTCGTCTCCAACCGCAATCGCTTGTGTCCATTTAGACTCCCGAAGAAGATCCTTTTTCGGGCGTAGCGCCGCATTCACCCATCGTCTATGTGAAGCCTTGAAGCTCTCAAAATCGTTAAATCCCGCCAACTGACTTAATGCATTGTAGTCGATCAGAATGCACTTGCGTCGTGGGGCTACCAACTTAAAGCGGGACACTTTTCGCCATTTTGGCTCTATGGCAATTCCACAATCAAGCAAAATCTAAGGAGTTGCTAACTGATTGAATTTACAGGCTGTCCCGCCTTACGTTGGTAGTCCCGATAAAGATCCTACAGTCTCCCAGTGTTCTTTGGCCGATAAAAAAGTTGATGATCAACTTCGATTCCGGATCGATCGACCCCCAGATCCAATGTCGTCCGTATTCTTTTTCGAAGTCTTCGTCGGAAAGAGATTTCTTTTTTTTACAAAGGTCCATAGCTCATCTAACTGGCATTCATTTAAATAGAGATCGCGGATCAGATCTCCAAGGATTTTTTTGCAATGCTCACCGGCTTTGAGCACAATTCGGTTAACGGCATCTTTATCAAATGATAAAATTTTCGCTGTCCCCAGAATGCTGTTACTTTCGGCGATGGCCAAAATAATACGATTAATTTCTTGTTTGCTGTAGTTAGAATGCATAAATATTGTACCATGATTCTCGGAAAACCTATGATTGCATGTTCTGCAACGAAGCAAAAGGGTCTTGTTTTTGCCGTACCGTGTACTGGTAGTGATGTTTCCTTTTTCCCTAATTTCATAATCCGGGCATTTAGGGCTCGGGCAAAAATAATTGCTGAGATCGGCCATGTCATTTTCCTCTCTGTTAAGGGTTTTCCAGATTGTACCCAACAAAAAGGAGGATTGCAAAAAAAATCTAACAATGATTAAGTGACACAACCAATAAAGATAAAAAAGTGAAAAACTAATTTGAAGAAATTAATTCACAATTCAAGCTTCGACACCAATTCTGACACCAATTTCACCACCAATTCCAGTATCCACATGCCAGCTACGGCGGGTCATTCATCCATTGGCTTCATTCGACTGAACCCGAACCTTACAACAGATGGGGCAACGGATCTGCCATGCGGGTCACTCCGGTCGGATTTGCCTTTGATACGCTTGACACCGTCCTCCAGAAGACCGCACGTACGGCAGAGATATCGCACAACCATCCTGAAGGCGTGAAAGGCGCACAAACGACGGCGTTGAGTGTTTACTTAGCCAGGACTGCACGAGACAAGACACTGATTAGGAGAAAGGTGGACCATCGGTTCGGATACGATCTCGATCGCACCGTGGAAGACATCAGACCGTCCTACGAGTTTGATGTTTCATGCCAGGGGACAGTGCCTGAGGCCATCATTGCCTTCTTAGACTCAAACTCCTATGAGGACGTTATACGGGCTACCAACTTAAGCCAGGACACTTTGTAAATTCAACAGGTTATTTGAGAAGGGCTGTTGAGATATGAATTCTTTAATCTCCTTCTGTTTTACCCGATATAAATTAATATTGACTTTCATAAATATCGGGTTATAATTCAACTATGATTGAAAGAAAATTATTTTCAGCCTTGGTCAAGCATCTCCCCAAAAAGGAATTCAGCATAATCACCGGCCCGCGTCAATCCGGCAAAACCACCCTTATGGAAATGCTGCAAGAGCGCCTCGTCCAAAAAGGTGAAAAAACCTTATACTTAAACCTTGATATTGAATGGGACAGGCCTCATTTTGAGTCGCAACAGGCGCTAATCAATAAGGTTGAGCTTGAACTCGGCAAGAAAAAAGGATTTGTCTTTATTGATGAAATACAGAGAAAGGAAAACGCCGGGCTGTTTTTAAAAGGGCTTTATGATTTAAAGTTGCCATATAAATTTATAATTTCAGGTTCAGGAAGTCTTGAACTAAAAAAACAAATTCACGAATCACTTATCGGCAGGAA
>JAFCZU010000178.1 GCA_019314185.1 Deltaproteobacteria bacterium
GGCAATGTTCTGACAGACGGTTTTTTTAAGATATGGTATGGTTCCGAAGTCCTCTGGCGGCTCAGGAACCCGAAAAAGCTTTCCGGCAAATGCAATAATTGCAGTTTGCTGACCCAATGCCGCGGTTGCCGGGCCATGGCATATTTTACTACCGGCGACTATATGGCAGAGGATCCACAATGCTGGAAATAAAACCGGGCACTCAATTTGCTTTAGAGGAAGAAATTACTATCCAGGCCATTGCGGAGCTGGATCATTATTATGCCTTTAACATATCTACAGGAGATCAATTCCAGCTCAACCACACGTCCCATTGGGTGTTGGAATCAATTGAAGGGGGGATAACCTTTCAAGAATTAATAGATAAATTTAGCGGAGATTTTTATTTGAGTCCTGATAAGGCTAAAGAAGATTTGATGGAAGTTATTCAATTTGCATTGGAAAGCGGTATCATCAAGGAGGTCCAAAAATGAAAGACGTTAAGAAGATTAAGAAATATGAAAAGCCCATCATCGTGAAAAAGACGAAGATGCGGTTCCCCATTGACATCATAGAAGCTACAGGCAAAGGTGTGGTTTGCAAGCAGTGCTCTTCCTGTCATAATTGTCGATAGACGGCCATTTGTGGGCTGGAGAACAGCTTTCAAAAATTCTTTGAATAAAATTACTCAGTTGAGCGTTGTGCATGGCTAATAAAAAAAATAGTCAAACCGATGTGATAGATGATTTAGAAAAAATCAATCAAGTTATTGACCTTTGCATTGATCGGGAGCTTTATGAAGAATTAGAAACAATAGTAAGTTTAAACGAAGACGCCAGAAGATTTCTTGAAGAGTTGCCCGCCGAAAAACCATTTTCGCAGGATGTTTCCGAATTTCCTGTAACCAAGGTTACTCTTCCTGTCAAATTTACCAAGTATTTATCACTCAAAAGCAGAAGTATAACATTTCAAAAGGAAGGTGACCGATTTCTCAAGTATTGGTCATGGCTGTTCTGGGTCAAAATGATCCGGGCAAAAATACTCCAAAACAACAATGCTGACGATTGGATAAAACTCTACGAAGAGTTAATCCTTCTCCTTGAAAACAATATCCCCGCATCCAAAGATCAAGATAAATTTGACGATGGACTCAATTTAAATCTTACAAGATTTAATTACCTGATGGAACTGTCTGCGGTGGCAACCAGTGAGCTAAGTTACGGATATGCAGAAAGGGCCCGGCACCTGCTATCCGAAATATTCCCCCATAAGAATAATTCAAAGAATGTTGAAAAACGTCTGCCCTATGACCGCTGGATTTGGTGGAATATGGGAATGGCTTACCAACATATGGGGGGGCGAAATCAAAAAGCCATATTAGAGTTTAATAGGGTAATCAGAATTTTTTTTGGTAAAGCAAGAACCTTACAAGATAAAAAAGACTTGGTAGTTGGAGATAGCAGCAACTCATTAGAATTTTTACTGAATATCCTTCCTGCCACCTTGCAACGCGCAGCCATCCATTTGAAACAGCAATTAGGCTACCATGCTTTGCAGGCATTATTTGACTCTGGTTTACTTCTGGACGAGGTATCCAAAAAATTTCGATTTGGAATTTATTCAAAGGCTATCCCAAATTTAAGAAAGCGTTTAGCTCTTTTCAGGTTGGATGCATTTCAACAGTTGGGGACAACCGAGGAGGTAGAAAAATCATTAAAAGGTGTTTACAAAACAATTTTCCTCCGAGACGAATGGGATTGTAACGAGCCATCTCTGAAGCCTTTTGTTTCAGATCCTCCTTCAGTAGATCAAACGCAACTTGTGGAACAGATCGCAGCCTGGTTCCTTGGAAAAACAACCGGCACTGGCAGTTGTGGGGAGCTCATAAATAATCTCTCACGAGAGAAAGATAATAAAGAACTAGAAAAAATAGTTCGGGAAATTGTCAGGGAAGTTAATTTATTTTGTAAAGGCATAGGCATAGTCACAGAAACCTACTGGAATTGGATAGAGAATAATTCTTTTGACAAACGTATTTATTTCTCTAGATGGGCTCAATTCTTAAAACGTGGCACTTCAATATTATTCAAACTTAACAAAAACAAAGAGTTTGCATCCTGTGACATTGATAATTGGAATGCTTGTAATGAAACTCTTCTTCAATCTATCATCAATCTCTACTGTAAACATCGCCAAAAACTACCTGTTATCCGTCAAGACCGGCCTTTGCTCAACGAAACATTGGAATTAGAAAAATTCCGATCAGATGATCTACCTGATTTTGCGGGCGGCTTATCTTCTTTCTATGAAAAAATTAGCATTGTTTTGCTTGAAAAAAACAAAGAGTTTTCCAATCTGAAAACAAAGGTAGAAAATATTTTAAATGAAAAAGAAGATTTCGAAAAAGATCAAGAACCAATTAATGTGCTAAAAAAGGATCACCTACGATTGCTTGCAGCCCTAGACGAATACCATAAAGAATTTGGAGAGAACCAGCAAATACATGCACTCAAGAGATGCAACGAGCGGCTTATCTGGCACAAGGTTGATCCTGATCCAAAAGGAGGTTGTTCAGATTGTTTTAAAGGCGAAAATAATTCGTCAAAACCATCTAGCTTTGATGGTCTTTTATCCTGCCAAGAAGATATACCGCGTGACGAAGAATTACTCCCTTATAAAAAGAGAAATAGGTTTGATTTGCTCTACTATGATTATGAATCCATCATGCAGGAGACAGAAGAACATCTTACCAAACACTTAGAACGACATTCATGGCAGGAACCTCCCAGGGCAGCTTTGCATTTTCTTGGATTGCAACGCTGGAATTCTCTCACACCTGCGCAAGGTCGATCTGTCGGAGGAGGATATTTTGTTTATCGGACAAACGACGAAGGAGAGGTGGATTTAGGTATAGCGATTGATCCCGGTTTTGATTATGTCAGAAATCTATTCCGTATGGGATTCAGCCTGAGGGATGTTGATATTGTGCTCATCAGCCATGCGCATGCGGATCATCTCTGGGATTTTGAGTCCATGGTGCAATTACTCAATGAGTTGGAGGAGAAAAAAAGTATTGTGCATCAACTTAATGTTGTCCTGACTTTGGGAAGTTACCAACGCTTGGAACATATTATCAATAATCCAAAATTGCGCCGGTTCATCAATCCTCTTGTCATAGACATTCGTAAAGAAATTGAACCGGGGTTTTTGAGTAATTTAGGGCCTGGTAATAATACACCCGATGAGTTTTTTAACTATTGTTTTGCCTTTAGTAATAAAAAAGATAAAGAGCGTTGGGCACCAATTCTGCCAGATATCAATGCGAATGTTGGTGATGGTGAGATTGAGATCTGGCCGACCTGTGCCTACCATGATGACTTTTCTATCTCTGATAGTTTCGGTTTTATAATAAAGATCAAGCCATCGGAAAATACATGTATTAACGGCGAAGAATTTTGTTTTGGATACACTGGGGACACGAAATGGGTTGGTAATGATTTATATCATAAAGATTGTTGCCCTGGCGCCATCATTGATGCTGATTGTAAGGTAAAATATATAGATCAACCTCGTTGGAAAGATGTTGCAGGACAATACCGTGATTGCAATGCGTTACTCATGCATATAGGTTCTCTTATTGATCACAAGGATAAAGATAAACAACAATTTAAGAATTATCAAAAGAGGGAATGCGAAAAACTAATCCGTGATAAAAATCATCCATACCTGATGGGTATGATTCGCTTCATAGGAGAACTTTACAAAAATCCAAGTAAAAACAAACTAATTCTTATGGGTGAGTTTGGGGAAGAGCTTCGTGGCGGAATACGTATTGATCTTGTAAAACGGCTTCAGCAGGGCTTAACGAAAACTTGGCCTATATTGCCGGTTGATGTTGGTCTCGATATTCTTTTGCGTAATTATTCTGATACCGAGCCAAAAGAGGATAGCCGGCAATTTAGTAAATTTGAATTCCTGTGTGCGCTCTGCGATAAGCCTCGCCCCTTACACGAAATTGATTATTTTAGATTTGGACCGGATGAAGCAATATTTTATATCTGCAAAACCTGCAACCGGGCCAAACCTGATGATGTTCGACAGACCAAGCTCAGGCGCCTTTATGAGATTGGCCGAGAGTTGCAGACCCTCCCACCAAATCGAGCTGACCATGCCTGATAGAATCATCAGAGCGCCAATTGGCAGACTCATGATCTTTCTTGATGATGCTATTTCCAGATCACTCGAACCAGTTCGGGTTTCACGAACTGCTACAGCTCTCTTATTGGCCGGCAATAAAAAATCAGGAAACCTGTTTCAGCGGGCAACTGATCAACTTATCCAATCTCAGCGTCCAGATGGAGGTTGGTCAGATCCAGAGGACACCGCTTGGGCTGTTGGATGCATCAGTTTGGTCCGAGGGCAAGATAACCCTGCTGTACAATCAGCCATTCCGTGGCTGATTAATGAACGAAAGCTGGGTGGAGGATGGGGAGTACATCCACGCGATCAAGTACGGATACGGAGTACCGCACTTATTTCAGCCTTGGCGCCGACAGTAATCAAAAAAGAGGACATTAACTGGTTGATCAATGAGTGGCAGCGAGATTTTAACAGTCCTGTGCGACTATCATACAAGGCAGGCTTTTTTCTGCTGGCAATGCCCCAAGATCAGGAAGATGAGCTTGTTGCACGGACCATAGCCCATCTGGCTGAAGATCAGAATGACGACGGTGGATTTGCTCCTTGGAAAGGCCATCCAATCGGCAGCGATCCCTGGTCAACCGGCGTAGCGCTATGGGGATTGTCACGGTGGGTTGACCAGGTGGATCATGCTGTTCTGGAAAAAGCTCTGAACTGGCTTCAGGAAACACAACTCCCATCCGGTTGCTGGCCCTATCACTATCTTGATGACGGGACTTCACTGGCGCTGATCGGAAGTGTGGCTGCGTTAAAGTCTTTAAAAACGCGGGAATAATTATGTGTACAATAGCAGTTACTTTTAACGAGGCACAGCCTGAAACGCTCCGCAAAATGGCGAAGGCGGTGTGCCATCGCGGGCCGGACAGCCTGGAAGTTTGGACCGGTGACAGGCATGGCGTTGCGGCCTGTCGGTTGAGTATTTTTGGTGACCCCAACGCGCCGATGATCTTTAAGGATGCAAAAACAGGCAGAGTAATTCTTTTAAACGGTGAAATTTACAATTACGACGAGCTTTGGAAAGAACTTCAAAAAACAGGAGTATCACCGCAAACAGATTTAGAGTCAGAACTCATCGCCAGACTCTATGAAATACATGGCGCCGGTTTTGCCGGCCGATTGAAAGGCATGTTTGCAATCGCCATCCTGGACGATTCCCGTCTTGTTCTCGCCCGCGATCATTTTGGCATAAAACCTCTTTATTTTACCCGTATCGGACATAGTGTTCTGGTCGGTTCGGAACTTAAGGTAATTCTTGCTCATCCAGGGGTAAGCCCGTCCCTTAATTTAACCGCTCTTCAGGAAACCCGTGTGTTCGGGTATGCCATTTCCTCCGATAAAACTTTTTTTAATGATATTCGGCAGGTAGCGCCGGGTCATGTTTTGACTTTTGATGACTCCTGCAAGGAAAGAGCATTTGTGTTTGGTGAAGTCCCCAAAGCTCGTTATCTTAGCGGTCAGCCTGAAGAGAGCTATGATGAGATGGTAATGAAGACACGCCGGATAATGCTCAGGGCAGTTGAACGTATGTTCAGCCACGGAGAGATGGACAAAGGTGTTTTCTTGTCCGGCGGGGTCGACTCCTCAACTATTGCTCTTGCAGCCAGCCTGCAAACTGAAAAAAAAATCCAGACATTCACTTTAGCCGATAGCAAAGACACACCGGATCTTCTTGCGGCAAGACAGGTGGCCAAAGCGCTCAAGACGGACCACCACGAATTTATTGTTAATTCCAAAGATTATTGGCAATGGCTGCCTGATTATGTGGCCCATTACGAGGGACTTATGGCTGGAGGCGTTTTTCATATTCAGGGCGGATTAGCATTCCATATCCTTACAAAATGCATCTCCAAACATGTCAGGGTGGCTTTTTCAGGCGAGGGCGCTGATGAATTATTTGGTGGGTACTATTGGATTTATACACATCCACTTGGGTTTTCCGACAGGATCCGGGAAAATTTCGCCGCGGTTGAAGACAACCCCGTATTAACGTCTGTTGTGGAGGAACTCTTTCCCGATCCTGAAGACGAAGCCGTGTATAGAAAAAACTTGTTTGATTTTTTACTCAAAGGAGGCCTTGCCAATTATCACCTTCAAAGTGTAGACCGCTCTGCAGGCGCGTTCGGCATGGAGATCAGACCACTTTACCTGGAGGACGACTTGTCCCAGTGGGCCATGGAACTTCCCATTGAATACAAGGTCCCAAACAAAAAAACCACTAAAAGAATTCTGCGTGACGCCTTTCGTAAAGAATATGAGCAACTCGGGTTGGATATCGTTTTAACGAGGCAAAAAATGGGCATGCCTTCCGCCCTTTCAAAGATCGACCTGGAAATCACGCAGGCGGTGGATCGAGCCATCTCTCCCGAAGATATTGCCACACATCCCCTCGGCTCACTGCTCGGTTCAAAAATGAATCTGCTGTTATTCGATTTATTTGAGCACATATTCTTTAAAGGGTGGGACCACCATTCCGATGTTCCGCCAAAGGACTCTTATCTGGCACGCGTATGGCCAAATTAATTTATATCAGTAAATATCCTCCCCTGGAAGGAGGCATTGCGTCAAAAACGTATATGCTGTCCACATAATAACTGATCCGATAAATGTAGACCCAAACTATTCAATAGCCGAGGCAAATCAACCGCCCGAGATTCCCGGAGTATTTGTCCACAGGGCAGATCAATCCGTTCCCTGGCATATCCCGCAAGATAATCATAGAACCATCTCACTGGTAGACAAGGCCCTTGAGATTATTGACATAGAGAAACCGGATCTTATTGTTGCCGGCTATTTGGTACCTTATGGAATTGTAGCTTACCAGGTAAGCTGGATAACAGGTATTCCTTTTGTGTTATGCCACGGTGGTTCCGATATTCATAAATTTCTTCTCGATAATATTTGGCCCACTATTCTTCCTAAAACCCTCGCTGCTGCTAAGCTTATAATTACTGATGGAGAAGGACGATTACATATTGAGCGTTATTCATCCAGGGTGAAAATGTTGCCACCGTATGTGCCCGACCCTACGGCCTTTAATATCAACCAACGCCCCACCGATAAACATTTTACACTTGCAATGATAGGCAAAGCAAATTTTTACTGGCGGGACAAAGGCTGGCAGCAAATCATAGATATCTGGAACCAACTGGGAGACGAATTTATTTTAACCATTGTAACTCAAGGAGTCGGGTTCGAAAACTTTAAAAAATATGCTTCTGAAGTATTGGGCGACCGAGTTATTTGGCGGTTTTTTGTCCCACCATGGAAGATGCCTGACTTATTGAAGTCTATTAATGGTTTGTTCCATTTTCAGAATAATTTACCATTCCCGATGTTTTCAAATTTAGTACTTGAGTCTTTAGCATGTGGCACTATGGTTATTGGTGATAGGTCTGACTTACTATCCATTTATCAAAAACATGGAATAGATCTAAATTCCGTAGAAACGCAGATACTTTCTTTGCCCGTGGATAAGCCTAAGAAGGCTGCGATGAATCTTACCAAGTACTTTTCTCAACAAAGTAATGGTATATCCTGGAACAGTTCTCCCGATTTCGACAGTTATATAAATTCCTTTGAACGTGGGTTGCTTGATTCTCTCAGCGGCGACTAAAAAAAGACAATGGGGAAGAAGTCGGAGACATTACGTTGACTATGTTGAATAATTGTAAGGATAAAGGGAAAAATTAGGAAGAATTCCCGTATTGGCATATTTATCAAGCAGCACATGGGCATCTCCTGCGCAGGCTTTAGGGAGACAAATATGCCCGATGAAACATGGGAAGTGAGGCTTA
>JAFCZU010000179.1 GCA_019314185.1 Deltaproteobacteria bacterium
GCAGACATTTACTTTCATCGCTTGATCTTACACCCGCAAACATCAACTTTTGCGGTGGCGGCAATATGGAATTGCTTCTTCCAAACACAAAAAATGTTTTGGAATGGTTGAATAAGTTTGAATATGAAATTAATGAATGGCTGCTTAAAGAGTTTAAAGGACAGCTTGCCCTTAATGTTGCAAAAGTACCAATGTTCCGTGATGAACTTAATAGTAATTTCGGTGCAATGAAAAATAAATTGCAAAATCGGCTTTCTTTAGCGAAAAAGCACAAATTCAAAGAACAAACCGGTAGTAAAGATTTTTGGATTAGGCATGAAAAACCTCTTTCTTCACCGGTACGTATTTGCCGGTCATGCAATCTCATGCAGGTGCCTGATTCCGATGTATTATGTTCGCAATGCTCCAAGCAGAAAAAAATCGGCGAAGTTCTTCCCAAAACCAAAGCTCTTCTGTTTTTATCCGGTTTGAATGAAAAAATTACAAATATCCCATATGAGTCGATAACATTCGGGAATTTCGGTACGGTCTATCTCTTTGAAAGACAGGAATCTTTAAAACTCGGTGTGAATAGTGGTTATGCTGAAATGCTTTCAATTAATTTCGAGGAGCATCAATCAAAGGGTTTTTACTGCCTTTCCAACATTCTTCCAACAGCAAAAAGGGAAATGGTTCTTGAAACGGAAAAAGATTTATCCAGCAAAACGGATTATGAGAGAGAAGGACGCGTCAGAATTAATCAGACATTGAGCTTTACAACTATTGCAAAAATGGCTGAAGGCGATAGCAAGCTCGGCTTATTAAAAATGGATGTGGATAATCTTGGGCAGATATTTTCCATTGGCTTTCATGCTGATGGCAACATTCAAGGCAGACCATCAAGGTTTTTATCAATATCAAGGGTTTCTACTTTAAGCCGGGAATTGACCTATTTTTTGAATGGTCTTATTGCTTGGGCGTGTGAGCAGATTGCGGAGAAATGGAAAAATAATAGTAGCTGGGGAAGTAAGGTTGGGTATAATAATAGTGATATTTCAAATATATTTTATGTTGTTTTTTCCGGCGGCGATGACCTTTTTATCATTGGTCCGTGGGATCAAATAATAACGCTGGCTCATTTAATAAGATCCATGTTCAAAGATTTTACCTGCCATAATCCAAATTTTACTATCTCTGCCGGTATTTTCATCTGTAAGCCTAAATATCCAATTTCGCTTGCGGCTCAAAAAGTTGAAGAAGCCCTTGAGAGATCCAAAGTTAGAGGTAAAAATAGAATAACACTATTTGGAGATACTGTATCATGGAATTACGAAGACAAAGAAAAAAGCCGCATATTTGATGATACAATAATGTCGAGATATACCACTTTTGAAAGCAGCGAAATAGGCAGTGAAACAATACATTTGCGTGACAAAGCTGAATCTATAGAAAAAACGGTTGTTCCGTTAACCAGATTAGTAAAATTTCAGGAACACCTGTTGAGTCTTTACAAATCAAAGAAGATGCCTCGCGGTTTTGTTCACCGCTTAATAGAAGGGCAAAAAATGTTTTTTTCAAAAACATATAATTTGGATAAGGAACGTGAAGAGGAGACCCACAATGCAATGGTTTTTCCTTATCTTTTTTATATCATGCACAGAAATCTCGCCCCGGATGTACGGCAGGAAATTCAGCAGGATTTAATTACAGGCGGAGAAGCAATCTCACTGCTAAGGCAGATTGAAATACCTGCCTCCATGTTTTTGATGAAAACGAGGACAGGTTGACGTACAATCAATAAAGTAAATAGATAAAGGGGGAATACAATGTCTGATAAAAAATATGAGAATAAAGCTATTGAGAAAATAATAACACAACATTTAATTTCAAAAACCTTTGCTGAAATTGATGTTGACCTATTTGCGCCTGATGGCAAATGGGCTTCCCAGATCGCAGAATATCTGGGAGACAAAATGAAAGTTAATCAGCTAAGAAAAGTATTTAGTGAATTAAAAAACATTGAGCTTGCGCTTAAGAGGCAGGGAAAGAAAGACTCAGATGACTTTAATGAACCCCGGCTTTCTCTTCTGATACCCCAACTTGCTTATGCCAAGGCCAGAAAACTGATTAGAAAAGATTTTTATGAGTTAATGAAGGTTGTTATTGGGGATAAAAAAACGACTAAAATCAAAAAAGTAGGTGACTATCGAAGGTTTGTTGAATTTATGACGGCAATCGTCGCCTATCACAAGCAGTAGTCCAATTAGGAGGTACAAATATGGATAAACCCAAATTTGAGTTCAAAGGCAAATATTTAATTGATGCGGATCTCCGGCTCAAAACTGCGCTTCATATAGGCGGCACGGAAGCAGGCTTTGAAATTGGCGGAATTGACAATCCGGTAATAAAAGACCCCATGACAGGAATGCCGTATATTCCCGGATCGTCCTTGAAAGGAAAAATGAGGAGTTTGCTGGAATGGGCGCATGACCTTGTAAAACCGGAAAAAAGCGGTGAAAACTGGAAGGCGGGCCCTGCAAAAGATAGCAGTCAAGATGTTTGCATTGTATTTGGCATTGCGGCAGAAGGTCATAAGGGGCAAAATCTACCAGGTCCTACTCGCCTTACCGTTTTAGATGCATATCCCAAGAATGCTAATGGTTATGATCAAAAGGCGAAATGGGAACAATATATGGGCGAGGGTCTCTTTACGGAAATCAAGACCGAGAACAGCATAGACCGTTTGACATCCGCCGCCAACCCCCGACCCGTGGAAAGGGTGCCCGCAGATTCAGTGTTTCGAACTCAGTTTATTTTTGACATTTATGAAGATGCTGATTTTAATCGGCTCAAGGTTCTTTTTGAGGGCATGACTCTTTTAGAAGATTCCACTCTTGGAGGAGGCGGTTCAAGAGGTTCCGGCAGGATAAAATTTGAAAATATCACCATAACACAAAGGCACAAAGGATACTACCTTGGAACAGAAGAAAATGAGTTAAGAGAGGTGAAAATAAACGGCAGCAAATCTGCGAAGGAATTTGTTGATAATTTCAGCAGTATTTTTCCGGAAACGAAAAAGGATGAGAATGATGGATGAATATGTCGTGAAACTTTTGCCACGATCAGGCATGGAAGGCGGGTTTCCCTCAGACACCCTGTTTGGGGCATTTTCCTGGGCAATACGTGATCTTTATGGTGAACAAAGGCTTTGTGAAATCCTCGACACCTTTAATCTTAATCCTCTCTTTTTGCTGAGCAGCGCCTTTCCCTTTAAAGAGTATGGGAAACAGACCCGTTATTATGTCCCCAAACCGATATATCCGCCTTTAACTGATAGTGAAATTCGCCGAATTGCGGATGAAAATACCCATCGTATTAAAACAAGACGGTACCATTCATCAAAACTCAACTGGATCAAAACAGCGGAAAAATACAAACATTATCGTAAAATTGAATTAATCAGCCTGGATATGCTAAGGGTAATAGCTGATGAAGGGCTGTCAGGGGAGGAAATTCTTTTTCAGCAATATTTGTCAGGAACAATCACTGACCCTTCTTGGAAAAAAGCAGAAGGAGTGCAGAAAAACAGCCTCGACAGGCTCAGCATGAGCACTTCCGGCGCCGGCAACACCTTTTATAATGAAGAATCTTTTCTTGCCGGTTCGTTCGGGTTATATTTCCTTTTAAAATCCGATGCGTTTTCCTTCATTGAACCGATATTAATGTTTCTGGAAGATTCAGGGATAGGCACAAATACCAGAACAGGAAAAAATCATTTTAAAATTATTTGGGGGAAAATTGAAGTTACCAATAACACTCCTGGCAACTCGTTTGTTTCATTGTCAAGGTATTTCCAGAACAATCCTTTTGATATATCAAAAAGTTTTTATGAAACTGTTTTTATTCGCTCAAAGGTTCATTCTCGAGAAGAATTCCATAGCGAAGATGTATGGAAAGATGCGGTTATTTATTTCAAAGAGGGGTCTATTATAACGCCCAAAGAAAAAACAGACCGTTTTGGAGGAATCTACCCCGTCAAATCCATTCAGGGGAAAACCATTTACCAGTACGGCTTTGCTTATCCATTTTGGGGGAAATTCGCACAAGGAGTATAGATAATGAAAATTAGAATCAAAGTTCTTTCTCCTGTTCATATTGGATGCGGGGAAACCTATTCCGGCCTGAATTATATTATTGATAAGGGTAATCTTTATTACATCGATCCAGATAGAGTTTTAGAGAATCTTGACGGTTATCAGAACACCTTTGTGAAATGGCTTGAAAGCGAGTCTAATAAGATAGCAGGATTTGAGTCCAAGATTGATGAATTTAAAAAAACCCGTAAATTCAAAGAAAAAAAGGAATATACCAGCAAACTTCGTCCAATAACAAATCAATTCCATCTCAAAAAATTCTGTTATTTGAATAAAGTTCCTCTTACTTTACTAAATAATGCGGCTAATTATGCCATTCCAGTAAAAGAGAAGATTTTCGATTCAACAGATATCGCAAAATTCATTTCACAAATAAACAGACATTATATCCCCGGAACCGAGATCAAGGGAGCTATAAGAACAGCGGTGCTCTATAAATTATTCAAGGATAATAACAACCTTTTTCAGGAAATAAAGAAGGATATAGAAAAATTTGGTTCAAAAAACTCCGGCAAAATTGACACTGTGAAAAATAAAAAAAGGCCGAATAGTAATATAAAAAAAGAGTTAAATAAAAAAATGAGGGAACTTGCCCAAAAAATGGAGAATTTGGCGCTTAAGAGCCCGGGAAAGAATGACGCCAAATATGATTTACTAAAATACCTGTTTATTAGCGACAGCAATTTACGCGAGCCATTTGATACACTTGCTATTGCCTATGCAACACCGCTTAATAGCAGTCGTTTCTTCAAGCTTTATTATGAATACTGCAAGCCTGAGACTGTTTTTAAGTTTGAAGATATATCTGTTGAAAATACCGCAATTAAAATGAATAAGCTTGGATTCACCGCAAAGCAAAAAAATGTTGTTTCAAGTCTTGAAAGCATCTTTGCTTGTTGTCACGATTTTAGCCATGATTTACTCGAAGAAGAGATAACTTTTTATAAAACTCATGGAAAAATCCCCATAGTTGATCACCTCAGAAATATTGCCAAGGTAAATACAGCCGAAAGTCCGGTTTTAAGGATCGGCAAAGACCAGGGTTTTTTGAGCTTAACAATGGGACTGCTTTTCAAGAAAAAAGAACCTGACCTCTATGAAAATGTATTGATTCATGCCACAAAATCAAAAAGTTACGATTCCAGTCATGGAGGACCGCTTCCCAAAACCAGAAAGGTCGTTCATTATGATGGTGATGAATTAACTTCCGGCTGGGTCAAAATCCTGCCACAGGAAAACGACTTCTCCATAGAGTCTAAACAGTTAAAGAGTTTATCCGATAATAAATCACCCACAAAAGACAGCTTAAACGCACTTATGAACAAATGGGGCAAACCATGAAAATATTTATTTGCACTGCCGGGACTTCCATTGCCACTAACAATAATTTCGATATTAAAGATATAGAGAATGAACCATTCTCTGATTATGATAAATATGAAATTCAACTGGTTGCTTTACGCCAACAGGTTGAAGAAGTCTTTTCAAGATTGGATTTGTTGCGCGAATTAGATCAGACTTCAGCGGAGATCAAAAGTCTTGCCAAAATGGGATTGGAAAAAGGAGATCATGTTTTTCTCCTTGTTTCAGATACTGTTGACGGTATGGTATGCGCAGAAATCAATAAAGAATACCTTATCCGAAATTGGAACTGTGAGGTAAGCCTGGAAAAAATATCAGGTCTGCAATCTTCCAATTCAAAGGCATTTAGTGAAAAAGGCCTTAAAAATCTTTTGGATAAAGTAATCTCTCTTCTTGAAAAATACAGTTATCAGGAGGTCTGCTTGAATATTACCGCCGGCTATAAAAGCGTAATTCCTTATCTTACGTTATTGGGAATGCTTTATGATAAGCCTATTAAATATATTTATGAAAAATCTAATGAAATAATAACTCTTGATAAAATTCCACTTAAATATGATGAAGAAACTATCTTAGCTGTTGAAGATAAACTGCTGTTGATCGAAAAAGATACAGAAATCAGCCTTGAATTATGGAAACAGGGAATACCTTTTGAAAAGCGGAAACATTATTCGTTTTTATTGCAGGAATCAAGTCCCGGTCGTGTCACCATGTCTGCAATTGGTCTGATTTTTTATGAAAAATTCAAAACAGACTATCCTCCTGAACTTGTAAGAGACCTTACTCCTCCAAAAGAGAAAACTATAATTCTAAAAGATGACCATGGTAAAGACACTTTATTTTCATTTTCAAAAAAGATCGTCAATTCTCCTTTTGTAAAGGGGGTAATCAATTCTTTACCATACAATCCACACCAGTCAGACCCTATAAAAGAATGTTTTAATGACGGGAAAATAGAAATTGTTCTTGTCAAAACCGATCCCGGATATGGGATTGTCGTTCAGACAACAGGAAGAAATATGCAGGAAACTGAACGGATAGCAAAACTGCTCCAAAAAAAGCTATAGAAGAGCAAGGAGTTGGAGCCAAGACATGCTTGCCAAAGTAAAAAAGTTATGGGAAGTCGGGAAGTGGTTTGTCTTATTTGGGAACAAACGCTACGTGGCGCGCCATGTAATAGTATATAGAGAACTATGTTAAACAAAATGATAAAACTAATTGGGCAAAAAAT
>JAFCZU010000634.1 GCA_019314185.1 Deltaproteobacteria bacterium
AACATAGCCATTTATATTTTTTGCTTTCTTCTGCAATAATCCGTTAATAGCGTCTATTCTTCACCTTCTAACTCGTCTTGCAGGTAGCCCCACAAAACTTTCCCGACACCGCCACACTTGGGGCAATCACTCACGCCCCAACCTTCAGGTATCGGCGTTGGAACAGGACCAAGCCCAGGTGTTTCTATTTTTCCATCTGCACCACAATAGGTGCATTTTTGATATATGTATTCTTCTCCCATTTTTTATTCCAAGAGAGGGGCGACTAAGCCCCCCTCAATTAGTCTAGGTTGTCGCGGGGTTTTCAGTTGCTACGGTTCCACTTACTGCGACATAGTTATCTTGTGCGGAGTTAGCACCAACGTTCACCAAACCATCAGCCGCTACAATGCGGTTTCTGGTTACGATTAGACTGTGTTGTTCTGCCAAGAAAGCAATGCCAGCAGTCGCGCAGCCGTTATCACTTTCAAAGCTGTGAATGTAGTTGTTCTCAATTACAGTACCATCAACATTTCCGGTATTAGCTCCAATGTGGATACCAGTGGTTTTTGCCGCAATTCTATTGTTAGCAATTACGGAGTGCCACATTTGCCTTGCACCTGGCGTCGATGCGGCTGCGGTGTTACCGAGCTTGATGCCATAAGCAAATTGACTTGAAGCACCATAAAACGAACTGAATACACAGTTAGTAATAGCGCTGTAATCAAACTTGCCTGCGGTCGCATTGTCGGCTGTTGGCCCAAGTTGCAGACCAGTGATACAAGTTGCATCACGCCCAATGAACGTGCAGTTATCAATAACAGAATAGCCGCCATAATCCAAAAGCACAGCGGGTAATGTCTTGTTGCTTGCGCTTGGACTCATAAGCATGAGGTTTCTCAGAGCGGATTCCATCATCTGGCCATTAAATGAATAACTGGCTGTCGGACGAATGGAAACGGCGTGAGCCGTCCCACCACAATCTAACCCGATAATCTGCACTCGGTTCAAGTCACCTACGACGCTCTCCGCATAGGTGCCAGGAAAGATATAGATCACATCACCAAGCAGGGAGTCGTTTGCAATTTGCAAAGTAACCGCAGCCTGGATAGTTGCCTTAGCCGTTGACGGGGTAAGTCCGTCATTGCTATCTGATCCGCTTAGGGTATCAACAAAATACTCAACACCAAAAACGGGATGGGATTGCGAGTTGGAATTTCCACCAACAGGAACGCCCCCCATTTCAAAAATTCGGTCTCCATAAGTTGTCATATCATAATCTCCTTTAGGTCACCGAGTGCCCATAGACCCATTTCCAGTCGTTCCAGCCGAGCGAGTAACGCATGTATCCACGATATTGCGCTTTGAGTTGGAAGTCACTGACGGGATTTAGCGCGAAGGTAAGGGCTTCGAGGTCAAACCATTCTAGGTGCTGTTTCACCATTCCACTATCAATCATGAACCAGTTGTTAGAGTCGGTCAGATAATCCCAAACGATAACCTTCAAACCTAGTGAATTGACAAACGAAAGGTCATTATCACCAGAGGTAGTTTTATGCGGGGTGCGTGCTTCAACGTAAGCCTTATCTTCCAGTTCGGGCGGGACCAGTAAAGTGTCCGGCATTACCTGGATGAGTTCGCCCCTGTCATCAGTGAAGGAGCGCATCAGTTTACGAGTAGCGATAATGCTATCCCGCGAGATTGCAGTCGTTCCAGAGTTGCTTTGTGTGCTTGAAGTTCGAGAAGGTGAGTGCGGGTGAGCGCCATCACATAAAGACTGATTATCAGCGCCATAATACGCAGCAGAAGCAGTGAAAGCGAAGTTGAAAACATCAGCAGCGTCTTTCTCACGTTTGCGCATTGCGGCGGTCGCTAAACCTTTTGGTTTCTTATTGATGACATTGTACAGGTCATCATGAACAAGTTTTCGTTCAACGGTAAAGCCGCGAGCGAATTCTTTGGGCGTGAAGGTCGTTTTGTAAGCGCCCTTGTATTCTTGCCAATCAGCAAAGCCACCGACACCTAAATCGTGTTCCTCAGCTTTACTCGAAGATTGAACATTAAAAAGCAGTGGAGCCTTTGCCACAGCGGCGAGGGCTTCTACCTGTAATTCAAAAATAGTGCGTAATCCGGGTGTTAGTAAATTCACCCATTGTTCTTGGTTAGCCATTTATTTATCTCCTAAATATTGCCCCATGTGGTGTCGCTAAACACAACATGCGCCAAAACGTTGCCGTCATCG
>JAFCZU010000635.1 GCA_019314185.1 Deltaproteobacteria bacterium
CATTTTTCAGGTCAGCACGAGTTCGTCTGTTGATCGCCGAGGTAGTTTACGTTGGGGTAAATTCTCAAAGATTAAAGTGCCCCTTCCGCCTCTCAAAGAACAGCAACAAATAGCTGAAACGCTATCCACAGCTCAACAGGAAATTGATCTGCTTAAGCAGTTGACTGAAAAACACAAGACCCAGAAACGCGGTTTGATGCAGAAACTGCTCACGGGTGAATGGCGAATCAAGCCTGAAATCCTGAATAAATACAAGGAGGCGTAGCTATGGCAAAAGGTAAAAACCAGCATGTCGTAAAACATCCGGAGGGATGGGCTGTTAAAGGAGCCGGCAACAGTAAAGCAACCAAAGTGACCAGAACACAGGCGGATGCGATTGAGGTTGCTCAGAATATTGCCAGAAATCAGCAGTCGGATACCAAAATTCATGGTCGGGATGGAAAAATCCGAGCTGGCAACAGCTATGGAAACGATCCGTGTCCTCCGAAGGATAAGAAATAGGAGATATGGCTTATGAGTAAAGTTGCTTATCCAGATCTCCGAGACGATGATTTTGTTTTTAAAGCATTACTTGGGCACGGCATGTTTGCCGATAAGCTTCCCCCATGCTTCACGTCGGAAAGTTTTTTTAAATATATCAAAAATAAAAAAATTCCTGACAAAATAAAAAGTCACGCATACATTGAATATCGTGCATGTAGAAACACCAATGTGCCAAGACAACTATCGATTCCTCATCCTGAGTCATACTGGCATTTATGCAATTGTATTAAAGAGCATTGGGGAAAGATTAATCAGCATATTGGGAAGCCAGAAAAAAACTTTAATTTTTGTCATGTTCGCAAAATCAAAGATAAAAAGCACATTTTTGAGATGAATTACAATGGCACTGATAAATGGACTCAGGAAGAAACCATTTTAGATTATGGCTTAGGTTGCGAGTATATTGTTTTAGCAGATATATCTATTTGTTTTTCCAGTATTTATGCACACTCAATCCCATGGGCTATAAAGGGTAAAGAGTGGGCAAAAAAACATCGAACTCATAGCTGGCACAAAAATAATAAGAACAAAAGTAATGTTGATAAAAAAAGATTATGGCCAAATGATTTAGATGTCATTTCTCGTTCCATAAAGGATGGAGAAACCAATGGCCTTTTAATTGGTCCCCACTCTTCAAATATTATTTCTGAAATCATCTTAACTCAGATTGATTGTGTTCTACAGTCTAATGGATTTAAAAATGTTATTCGTCATATCGATGATTATGAGTTTTTTGCAAAGGATGAAAAAGAAGCAAAAGATTTTCTTCGCATACTTGATATAGAGTTAAAAAAGCATGAACTTACGCTTAACGCAAAAAAAACAAAGATTACTTCTTTTCATGATTTTTCCTCCTCCCATTGGATCAGTCAGCTTAATCTGTTTTCATTTCCAGAAAATAATGGTCATGAAATTGGATTTACCACAATTAATTCATACATTGATTATGCACTAACATTATCACATGACATTAATAACTGAAGTTTCACCGAAATTAAAGCATAATTATCATGCAACCATGCGTAGCAGCGTGTCAATGAAATATTTTTTCAAGGATTTGGGGTGACTGTGGCAAACATCATCAAAATCCTCACTCAATGCGGCTTTAGTAATGATATGCCGAAGGTCAGAAAAGGCAAAACTGTTACGACCTCTGACTTTATGCCTACGTTCCGGGGTGTTTTCAAGACGTGCACCATAAATCCAAATAATAGTAGCGGCCATCATTGAAAAATTAATGTGAGTTATGACAGCATGAGCATTACGGGTTTGGCTCTTACTGCTACCTATCTCCTGCTTGAGTTCTTTGAACCCGGATTCTATTTTCCATCTGGCCCCATAATACTCAATAATCTGTTTAATCGACAGATCCAGGTCAGTGGAAAATAGTGCAACCCATTGGGTTTTGCGAAATACATTTCCATATTTGCGTGGTCTGCCAGGTTGTCCTGGTAGCTTTTGGGGTAGCATAGAATATAGCACAATATTGGAGCGTAATCGTGAGAGCAAATTAAATAAGTTGCCAATACGTTTTCGAGCAGGTTTGAACAACCCATTGTTGCCAAACCAACTATCACAAGTACACAAAATTTTAACCCCATCAAAGTGATGAGCCAATTGAGCCAACATATCGGCAGCTAGCTCTAGTGTTGTTTTGAAGGAAGGTGTTTTCCCGGAAATATTCATGTTGTCTGATTTTGAGCTAATGGCATTTTGCGGCAGATAAAATCTATGGGCAAGGGGCAGACACGCCCAGCGTCCCTTTATGGATTTGAGCAAACCAACGAGAACCACATTTTGTGCCCAAGGGTACTTGGTCTGATTTGACTTGGCGGCATGGTCAAAAATGTGCGAACAACCAAAGATTTTTTTACCGGTCTTGG
>JAFCZU010000180.1 GCA_019314185.1 Deltaproteobacteria bacterium
ACCGGAAAGCGTATCAACAATCTTTCTGATGATCCAGTGGGCCTTACCCAGTCTCTTAATATCAGGTCAACTCTTGCAAGCATTGAGCAGATGGGGCGCAATATCAGTTACGGAAATTCATGGCTTACAGTATCTGAAAGCGCCCTTACGAGTGTGCAGAATATCATTTCAGATACAAAGGTGTTGTGTATTCAGATGGCCAATGCAACAATCGGATCCGACCAGCGGTCTTCGGCAGCGGGAACCGTTCAAAATATGCTGGATGAAATCGTTTCTTTAGGAAATGCAGATGTGGCAGGTAATTATATTTTTGCCGGTTCGAAAACCGACACGATACCATTTGACCAGGACGGTACTTACAATGGGGATAATAATGCTTTTGCGATAAAGATCAGCAAAAATTCCACCGTTGAGGTTGGAAGTGATGGTGAGGCAGTGTTCGGTACTGTTTTTAACACGTTGATCGATTTGAAGGACGCTCTCCAGAGCAATGATGTTGGCGGTATTCAGGTTGCGATGGGTGATCTGGACGGTCACTTTGAAGATATTTCAGCCAAAATATCAGATGTTGGCTCAAAAATGAATCGTATGGAAATTAAGGATAATTTTCTTCAGGATTTAAACTTTTCCAATACGGAAAGGCTTTCAAAAATTGAGAATGCGGATATGGCTGAGGCAATCATGGATTTAAAAGCCAGGGAGTTTGCCTATCAGGCGGCTCTGACCTCTTCGGCCAAACTTATGACACTGACTTTGGTTGATTATATGTAATAAATAAACTGGCAAACCGGTCAAACCGGCCAACGGGCTCAACGGGCAAAACGGACTATGCTTATACTGACAAGGAAGTTGGGTGAAAAAATTAATATCGGCGACGATATTACTGTTACTTTGCTTGAAATAAAGGGGGCGCAGGTCAAGCTCGGGATCGACGCACCAAAAAGTATCGTTATTCACCGCAACGAGATATATGAGAAAATCAGGGAAGAAAATCTGAGGTCCTCTAATATCAGCGACTCAGATCTTTCAAAGGCGGCAGAACTTTTATAAACCATTAGCTTAGAGAGAGTGAAATTGAAGATTAAAACAACGAGATTCGGAACAATCAGCATAAAAAAAGAGAAGACTATTGACATGCCTTTTGGTATGCTCGGATTTCCGGATAAAAAGAAATTTATTATACTTCAACATCGGGAGAAATCACCTTTCTTCTGGTACCAGTCGGTTGATGACGAGTCCCTTGCTTTTGTCATTACAAACCCGTTTTTGTTTAAGCCTGACTATGAGATAGATCTGGAAGATGCTTTAAAGGAGATGTCCTGGAATGGAGTCGGTAACGAGCATCATTTAGAGATATATATTGTTGTTAATATTCCAAAGGGTTTGCCCCAAAAGATGACCGGGAATCTTATTGGGCCGATACTGATAAATAATAAGGTTCGCCAGGCCGTGCAAATTGTAATTTCCGACAGCCCCTACACCCATAATTTTCCTCTTTTATCCGTATGAGGTTTTAGGAACAGATATTGCGTATTAAAGTTTTCGAGACAAAATGTCGATAAAAGGATTAAAGGCTTCTCGGGTGCGCGTGCATCTTTTCAGCCGGGAATCTTCAAACTAAAAAGAAAAGAAAATTTAAAAAGAAAAGATGTCTCCGGTGTTAACAACGGCATCTTGGGAAGCCTCTAATTATAAAAATTTAGTGTGTATTACAAATATGGCTAATGCATGCTTCAAACAACTGTTCGGTGGACTACAGCCCTGAGAGGGGGGATGACTCAGCCGGACAAAATAAATGCCTTGGAAAAATCTTATAAGCAGACAAGGCGAAAAAAGGCAGGGTTTTCAAGAGATCCTGTCTTTTTTATTTGTATTTTAATAGTAGCAGCATTATTGGCACGAACTTTGAATAAACTTAATAGTTCAGCCCTAAGCCACAAAGCCACAAAAAGGGGGTATGTATTATAAACCTTTATCAAAAATAGCATTAAAAGAATTATATTATAACCTTTGGTGTCTTCGTGCCTGAACGTTTAGGAATAAACTTAAAAGTTAAAAAACTGATATGTTTACATGATATGAAAAATATCAATATCAATTTCAGATCCTACCTTTCCATGCCGGACCGTGTACAAGAGAATCATGAAGAAGCAGAGCAGATCATGGGCAAAGATCAAGGCTCATTTGATATGTTGCTAGATAGAATCAAGGGTATCAGGTCCGAAGGCGATTTGCATAATACTGCATTACCTTTAGGAAGAGACCGATTGCGACAACTGATAGAGATTCTACAAATTCAGATGAACAATTATTTATTCAACGTTCTTTCTGACTTTGATGAAGATAACGAATTTCCAGGATTTCAGCTCGACTCGGTGAATTTTCATGGAATAGAAAGTGGGTTTGCAACGAGTGTGTCAAAAATTGAACATGCTTCCCAAAAAACAAAACAGGGCGAATCAGAAACCAGGTTCGGTGGTATCATTAATCATGCTTCAATAAAATACGGTGTTGATCCTGAATTAATAAAGGCTGTTATAAAAGCTGAAAGTGATTTTGATGCCAACTGCACCTCTCCGAAAGGAGCCATGGGTTTGATGCAGCTTATGCCCGAAACAGCCAAGGAACTGGGCGTCAAAAATTGCTACAGTCCCGTCGAAAATATAACGGCCGGAACCTGTTATTTGAAAAACCTGCTTGACCGGTATGATGGTAATATTCCCCTTGCTCTGGCAGCTTATAACTGGGGAATGGGGAACGTTGAAAGACATCCCGACAAGTTGCCCCAAGAAACCCGAACATACATTGCCCGTATTAATGAAATTTTAAATAAGGAAATATTGTAAAAAAAGATGAACATTGAACATCGAACGTCCAACATCGAATGTTGAATGGAAGAAGATGAAGAAACAGAAATAGCTGCTGAATGTTTATGAAATGCAGCACAACACAAAAGTTGGACTTTTTACGAGACCGTCAATGTTCAATGACCCCGGTGAAATGTGCTGCGCTGTCACTGCGTGAATTTCACTGGGCAAGCAAATGATAGGGGAAACCATGGCAAGTGTACTTATTGTTGATGATGAGGAAAGTATAAGGTTTTCATATAAAAAGTTTTTAACTGATTCGGGACATAATGTTGCCGTTGCATCACACTTACTTGAAGCCAAAGCTCTTCTTCCGGATAATAAATTTGAAGTGGCAATTGTCGATCGTATATTAGGAGACAGCAACGGCGTAGAACTGATAAAGCTTATCAGGGAAGCCCAACCGTTTTGCGAGCCGATCCTGATTTCCGCTTACCCAAGTTTTGAGTCGGCATCCGAAACGATTCAATATGATGTTTTTGCCTACCTCACTAAGCCGGTAGTAAAAAAGAAACTTTGTAAAACGGTTGAAGATGCCATCATAAAGAACAGAATAAAAAAAGAATCACAACACAATGAGATAATTCTTCAATCTCTGTTCGACTCATCTCTGGATGCAATAGTCATAAGTGACCTTTCTCAAAAGACAAGATTTGTCAATCCTATGTTTACGCGAATTTTTGGATATTCTAAGGAAGAGTTGGTAGGGAAACAGATCCCCTATATACCTGACTGGGATAAGGAGAAAACGGAATCTGAAAGGAATGACCTCGTTATGGAAAGGCCTGTTGTGGAAAGGGAAAGCCGGAGATTGACAAAAGATGGTCGATCCGTCGACGTATCCATGACCAGGTTCGTCTGTAAAGACAGTAAAGGGGAACCCACTGACATATTGACTATAATCCGTGATATTACGGAAAAACGTGAAATAGAAAAGCAGCTCATCCAGGCCCATAAGATGGAAGCGATCGGCACCCTTGCCGGAGGGATTGCCCATGACTTTAACAACCTGCTTTTTATAATTTCCGGTTATGCCGAAATGAGTATGGGCGAACTTCCGGAAGTGAACCGTGTTTATGGAAATATGGTGGAAGTTCGCAAGGCCGCAAATCGTGCAAAGGATTTAGTCAAGCAGATTCTTACCTTCAGTCGAATGGAGGAGCAGGAAAAAAGGCCGATGCTGATCCAGCCGGTTATAAAGGAGGCGCTTGCATTGTTGCGTGCGTCAATACCAACGACCATAGAGATACGAAAGGTAATTGACGAAGATTATAAAGGCGTATCAGCCGACCCAACACAAATACACCAGGTGATCATGAACTTGTGCACAAATGCTTACCATGCAATGCGTGAAAATGGTGGCGTGCTGGAAGTTGTCCTGAGGGGCATCACAATCGATATCGGTGATAGGGTCGGTCATTTAAACCTGTCTCCCGGTAGGTATGTCATGTTGAAAGTGAGCGATACAGGTAAAGGAATTGGAGAATCGGTGATCGACCGGATATTTGAGCCGTATTTTACCACCAAAACCAAGGGTGAAGGAACTGGAATGGGGCTTGCGATGGTCCATGGAATCGTAAAAAGTCTCGGTGGAGATGTCAGAGTGTCGAGCAAACCTGAGATGGGCGCCACATTTTATGTCTACCTGCCGGAAGTCGATGTAAATTCTGTGGACACGGAAATTCCATTTATGGATATCCTTCCCCAGGGGAATGAAAGAATTCTGCTGGTCGATGACGAAGAACAGATCGTTGAAATGCTGAAAAAGATGCTGGAGAATCTGAGGTACCGGCTTACTGTGACAACAAGTAGTGTGGAAGCTTTGGAGTTGTTTCGCTCTGAACCGGATGTTTTCGACCTGGTTATTACCGATCAGACAATGCCGAAAATAACGGGCACAGAACTGATCAAAGAATTCAGGGGCATACGACCCGACATACCTGTAATTCTTTGCACCGGACACAGCGAAATGGTAACGGAAGAGAAGCTCAAGGCTATGGGCATTAAGGAATATATAATGAAACCTGTTCAAAGGAGTGAGATAGCCAGTACCATTCGACGGTTAATGGATAAGAAGAGCGCGTTGACCTCATCAACTGCTCAATGATGAATCTAATTTAGGGTTCACGAAAAAATAAATTTTCAATTTTGGGAGTTGAGGCGCCCGACTGGCAAGGCACGAAAACTTAGGGAATATCAAGCATATTTCGAGTTTTCGTAACGCAGCCAGTCGGGATGCATCGGCATCCAAAATGTGAAGTTATTTTTGAGTGAGCACTAAGTTTACTTTCTAAGCCCAAAGGCCTTATTCCCATAATTATTAAATCCATATCTTATTGAAATTATAGCATCATAGAATGTGTCCTGATTGATCGGCAAAGATCGTTGATAGTAGGCACATATGTTGCAAGTAGATAAAATAAGAGCAGATAAAATAAGAGCAGACAACTCAAAATTGTGCGTTTTTGCACAATTGGAATATAAAAAACATTTAAAGTGGGAATAAGAAGAAAAATATGGAAGCTTTATTCCAATCATTTTTAGTAATACCTATCAGTGCCGTGAAGTTACAAGGCCTCATTATGATGATTCTTGTGGCAGGCGCATTGATTTTTAAATTAGTGATACCGGCCCCCAAAAAAAAGAAATAAAACCGTATTGAGCGATAAGAGAATATTATGCATAATGGACTCGATATAATTATCGTCGATGATGAGCCGGGTATTTGTGAAGTGGTTTCTGAAATCGTCAACAAATTCTATATTTGGGGTGATGTTATTACCTTTATGGATGTTGATGAGGCAATAGAATATTGCTTAAATCGTGCAATCGGTATTGCGGTTTTCGTCGTAGACGTATTTCTTGGCGGGGAAAGCGGATTTTCTTTTCTCGATGCCATTGGGGAAAAATTCATTTCAGCCCATAATGACACAATTGTTATTACCGGAAAAGCCAGCGATGATATAGTGAATATGTGTTTGGCATCAAATATCAGCTATCTTTTGGAAAAACCGATTAATCGATACAGTTTGCAACTTTCAGTTCAGGCTATAACAATGAAATATCTTAAGTTTGCACAAAAGTTGTTAAAAGACCCGGTTTTTGTCAGAAGTGTGGCAGTGTTATAACAAAAGGAGTTGCAGGAATAGATGAAGCCGAGGGTTTTAGTCGTTGACGACGAAGAGAGCATACGGTTTGCATTCAAGACTCATTTGTCGAATGATGGATATGAGGTGATGACCGAAGAGGATTATGCTTCAAGTATAAAAGTGCTCTCTGAAAATGAACTTGATATTGTGATCACGGACGTTATTTTAGGAGGCCGTACGGGAGTCGATATTCTGCGGGAAATCAGGAACAGGGATATGCAGTGTCCGGTAATCATGATAACCGGAGAACCGAATATCGAAACTGCCGCGGATGCCGTGCGTTTTGGAGCTTTTGATTACCTTCCAAAACCTATTCGAAAGAAGACCCTTTTGCGGGTTACTTCACATGCTCTGCGCCACAGAAACCTTATAAAAGAAAAAAACCGGATAGAAGCAGAGAATGAAAGATACCGTCTTAATCTGGATGCCATATTCAGGAGTTTACAAGATGCAATCATAACTGTAGATCATGACATGGGAGTGCTGGAGGTTAATGAGTCAATAAAAGGCATATGTAATTTTTCATCCCATAAGATCATCGGAAAAGATTTTACAAAATTTAAAACCTCATGCAGTAAATCCTGCCACAATGTTTTAAAAGAGATCCTGAAAACGAAAAACAGCATCGGAGAGTTTCGTGTTGAATGCAAATGTAAGGACCGCCCTAACCAGGTTGTGCTGTTGAC
>JAFCZU010000181.1 GCA_019314185.1 Deltaproteobacteria bacterium
CGTCAAGCATTTGCCGTCTTTTGGGAGTAAGAAAATCCCAGGGATCGAAAATGTTAAGCTGATTTGGATTTTTCACTTTGATCATGATTTTGTCCTTAACCTTCTGATTATTTATCATATTTCCGTATCATATAGCTGAAGATTAAGCAAGAAGTATTTTGACTGTTTTTAAAGTTTTTTCAATTAGATAGGTGTTTTTTGACTTTTTACGAGACCATCATTCTTAGAGCACAAAACACTATCTTATGGCTGCATATTGTCGAAAAAGCATATCCAAGGGTTTAACATTCTTGCGCATATCATATTCGGTCTCGAATGAACTTCTTGCTCCCAGTGAAAGCCTATCCCTCAGTTCCTTGTCATTTGCGAGCCGCAGGATGCGTTCTGCTAAAGCTTTGTAATCATCCACCGGAAAAAGGAGTCCATTTTGCTCATTCGTAATACAATCTTTTAAGCCGCGGGCGTCAGATGCAATGATCGGCAGGCCACAGGCCATGGCCTCTATCATAGCAAGAGAGAGCCCCTCATAGCGTGATGGCGTGACAAATAAATCACAGGTCTTCATGAGATCCATAACATCATCTCTAAGTCCTAAAAGTTTGACACAATCCCCTATCTGTAAATCCTGGATCAACTTTTCCAATTGCATTCGCTCCTCGCCTTTCCCGGCAATAAGGACCAACAAATCCGTCAGCCCTTGATTGACAACTTCACCAATTGCCCGCACAAGTATATCAAAACTTTTCAAAGCAACAAGCCTTCCAACGGCAATAAGTTTCAATTTGTTTGCCGAATCGGGGAATTCCGTCTGCAAATCCAGCAGTCTTGGCGCATTGTCATCAAAAACTATCCCATTTTTTAGAAATAGAAGTTTATCGTCCTTTAAGCCAAAACGCTGTTGAATTATTTCCTTAATTTCTTGCGACACAACGAGTACTCGATCAGCCGCCCGGTAAATAACGTGATTGACAGCCTTTTTGAAATACACCCTCAGATCCCAAAAGCTTCTATTATCTACAAAAGCTGCAGGTGTGTGGACTGTTGGAAACACGGGTGTTCTGGAAATTCTGCCAACAGCAACAGCCAGTTGATTGGCTGGGTTCATGTGCGCCTGCATAACTTGAATGCGTTTTCTTCTGATAAGGGATATTAAGTCTTGCATTTGAATAAAAAGGGTGGCCAAAAATCTAATCGGTTGTTTGATGCTAGCCCTCTCTTTCCCCTTATACACTGGTATCCCAAAGGCTTCAAGTTTTTCCCTGACAGGTCCATCATCAGCAAAATAATACACATAATGTTTGTAGTGCTTTGTACCCAATGCCTTGATAAGGTGGGTAATCAAAATCTCTGCCCCACCCGACTTTAGACCATCTACCAAGTGTAAGAGGCATATTTTATCAGCTTTTTTCTGATCCTGATTCATTTGAACATACATATTCTATGTATTTGCAACTATTTTTTTTAACGCTTTGCAAAAGGCTCAAACCAACGAACGGGAGGTTTTGAAACAGCTTCTATGAAATCTAATTGATCGTCATATCGGATCGATGCCATACAGAAAAGTGAATAGATGGCTTATAGTTATCTTGGCTTTGGCGTTAAACCAGCTTTTACTACTGCTGCTTCGGCCAAAACGGCTAAGGAATCAATAAATGGTACTTTTATATCCTCCTGTTTAAGGGCAAGAGGAATCTCCGTACACCCCCCTATGATAATATCAGCTCCTTTTTGGATTAGATCATCAGCTACAGTTAGAATCAAGTCCTTTGAGTATCCCGTTAAATATCCAGCCTTTATTCCTTTTCTGCCATAAATTGACTCCATCAAGTTTTTCTGTCCATCCATATCCGGTATTATTGTTTTTAATTTCGATTGGTTCAATTCGCTTTCAATGATTTTCCCTATATATGTTCCGATTGTTGCGAGTACTCCAACATTTATTCTTTCGGGGTAATATTTTTTTATATAATCTACTGTTAATGAAACCATATTTAATACAGGTATATTTACTGAAGTAATGATTTCTTTAAAAAAATAATGGGCCGTCACACAAGGAATAGTAATGAAATCAACATCGGAGTTTGCCAAAAAGATTACCCCTTCTTTTATCTTAGCAACTGGGCTCTCGTTTTTTTTTAAAATTGCACCAGTTCTGTCAGGAACCTCAGGATTGTTGTATATAACAATTTTAATATGATCTTGATCATTTTCTGCTGGTGTTAGCTGAACAATTTTCTGAAAAAACAGCGCAGTTGCCTCAGGCCCCATACCTCCCAAAATACCGATCGTTTTTATTATATTTCTATTCATTTTTCTTTATAATCAGCCACCACCGGTAAAACCGGTGGTATGAGGAAGGCCCCTAAAAGGGGCCGTTAGTCAAAATCAAATTTTAACTGCTGTTTTTGTAACTTTTCCTGTTCTTTGATATATTGGCGGATCTGTTGTTCGTCTAAACCCACTTTGCTCACACAATAGCCCCTTGCCCAAAACGTCCGGCCGAACAATGTTCCTTTCGTCTTCAACAACTCCCTATGAATACGAACTGCGCTCTTGCCGGTCGTCCATGCCCTGACGAAACTCCATTATGTTTCCATACCAACTGTCTGCCACAACCGCCCGATGGGGCACCCCGTCATATCTGGCCCGATCAATCAGATCCAGGGCCATCTGCCACTTCTCCCGGCAATGGACATCCGCCGGCATGTAGGTCTTCTTACGCATATCCACACATCCAGGCTCATCGAGATCGTCCCAGCTCTTAGGAACAAAAAGCTCCATCTCGCGTAAGGCCATGCAAACTCTTGTCCAACGTAGGTCAAACTGACGCCAACCTGACAGTTGTCAACCTTCCCAAGAGACCCGCAATACTGTCTGACCACACAAACACTATGACGTCCTTTCTTGGGAAATCCCGTATCATCGATAACCAATACTCCTTGGGGATCGGCAGTCTCTGCAAGCATCCGTCTCCTATATTCGCCAAATGCACCGTCATGGTCCCACTTGACTTCTGTCAACAACCTTTGCATCCCCCTTTCCGAGGCGTGGACCTTCTCCGACATCGGCTCAACAGACTTCCTGTCCCCATCCATCATCAACCCGACGACATAACATTGCGCCAGCTCTCTGGCTTCCGCTCTCTTAATGTACGGAGAATAAATCGCCATGTAGTCATCTATACCGAAAAATACGTTCTCTGTTTCCATGAAGGATGCATATCACATCCTCTACCATTTTGCAATATTATATGTCGGAGTAGTACTAATTATACGAACAATCTTCAGGCAATCTTAGTAAAAGATAAAAAATTCAAAAAGAAGCGCAAAACTTATCAGCCTGTATACGGTTATCTTACCTCTTTATCATGGGACAGTGCTTTGGCTGTGTATCAAGGATACAGACAACGTTGGGTCATCGAAAATAATGCTATCAAAGAGCTTTGTCAGTATTGGATTTTAGAAGATTTTCATTGCGCTAAATTTAACGCTGTTCGTGCTCACATAATGTTTTCGGTGGTAATGTTCAATCTGCATATATTGTTCAAATCCAAATATGGCAGACGTTTTAGAGAAAAATCAATAGCTGCCAAGAGAGCGCCTGGTTTTGAACCGAGCTGGGTGATCGTTTACAGCGGTGATTACTTTGGCCTCTTCGATATAAAAGAGTATACAAACATCTTAACAATCGGCAATAAAGAACCACCGTAAAAGATTTGAAGAGAACTGTCTTTTAACCAATCTTCTTGCCAAACGAACCGGATAAAATTAAAAACTTGGGCTTCAAACAATGGTTACACTGTGGTTCAATTTATGAGTTTGTAAATTTCTGATACTATCAAGTTACACATAAAACTTGACTTTTCCGATAAAATCATATAGTTGAGTTTTTTAACCTTACGAACCAAACACTGCCGACCAAATAAGCATTAATGATGCTGACTGATATCCTTAAGTGTTCTTCTCAAATTATTAGTTTTCTTCTCAGGAGTAGCTTCTATGGTGTCACGTATAAAAAAGCTCGTCGAAAAACTCACAGCCCGAGTCGATGCAGCTACCGAGAGTACTAATGAGCTAACTGAATCAATGGTATGGAACACACATGGAACAGTTGTGTGGAAGGCTAAAAGTTTTTCTGGATTACCCGTTTTCTATCCCGTATTCAAACATGGTGATCTTTATTCATATTCTACACTCGCGCTTATCCTAAAAAAGGGATTTCTAAGACTTAACCAAAGTGCTGTAAAAGCTGCTGAGCGGCCTGATTTCCGTTGCCAAACAGGTTTGGAGACTATTGATCGAGATATTGTTCGAATCGGCCATGCACACAGATGTGTGTTTAAGATTCAAGATGCTGATATGTATGCCTGGCGTATCGCAACGGCATTGCAACACGACATAGCGTCGATTGAAGAAAAACATTCAGATCTCAAAAACATCGTTTTGTGTGGTGGTAAGGATAGTCTGAATCTTCTGCTATTGCCTTGGAAAAACCCAACGGTTGCCGCTAGTGCCCCACCGAATTTCGAACTCGTAAAAGCATTCATAAGAAAGAACCAACTTGACTATGAAGTCATTTGTTTACAGGACACTTACGATAAAGAGGTATCAGAACACGAGGTTTTGGAAGCCTGTTGCTATGTCGATTTAGCGGAATGGAAGTGGGGCGTTCACCTTCGCGATCTTGCGTTCAAGTACGATAATAAAATAATATTTTGGGAAGGCCTTGTCGCTGGTATGTATACAACAAACTCATGGAAAATATATATGCATCCGCGTCGAAAATTTGAACTTTTACCACGGATAATTTATAAACGTCTTGAGAAGCCGCTTCCCTTTACTATTAACCGCGCAATCGGACGTCTTTTGCAGCCGAGAGTCATTCAAGCAACCTGGGATAAAGCAGCAAAATTGGGGGGGAGCCATTTGGCATTCTACCGTGAAATTACAGATTGCCATGCCCTATCCGCGTACCATGGACCCGAAATGATTAAGGTATGGGAAGAAGTCGATCTTGGCTCCGCCGCTCAACGTGATATGCGCTATCTGATCGGTCGATATTTGCATGGAAAGGATGTGATCTACCCAATGATTAATCCTGCCCCCCCGCCATCAAAGTTCAGAATTGGTATGTCTATCCCTAGTAAATTCATTGAGTTATTGGAAGCAGGAGGAATTCGCATAGAAAGATAGAAGAATTATTCTCAAAATGCGAGATTTTGCAATAAGTCTAATGCCTTGAAATCTTACCCATTTTAAACCCACGATTCTTTCATTTCAACCTATATCAGAGAGCTATTCTCCTAACAGGGTGGACTCATCATTGGGCCAATTTCCCAACCAAATTCTCCTCGTAAAAATTTTTACTTACCTTAAATTCTATATCAAAGATAATCTCAAGGTTCTGTAATGGTAAGCCCTGTGGGTTTTAGAGGCGCTTGGGGAATCGTAAAAATATCATTATTATAATCACCATCGTCAGACCATACTGGAAAATTAAAATCAGCAACATCAGTATGTTTAATGTTGGCATTTGCCCCTGAACCCTCAACAAGAACTGAGTCACTCTCAACATACCCAACGCCAGGATTTCCTATAAGGTTCCGGTCAACGTTGATATTGCCAGTTCCCCATGCATGATATACCCCATAGCGAGCGGGTTGAATGATGATATTATCATAAATGTTTGATGTATTATTTTCATCCAATCTAATCCCGTGTCCATAGGCAGTATTATTCTCTGTACCACAGTTTACAAGTATATTATTATAAACTTGATGATCGCCGTTACCAATTACTAAACCCGCACCTTTTGTTGCCTCAATCCAGTTTCCGTAGATATTTGCATAAGTTGAACCATAATAGTAATGAGTTTTTATCCCGTTTCTTTTCTCGCCAACCGTAGCCGTATAAACAAGACCAGTCCTCTTAATCACATTATTATAAATAGAGCAAACTCCGCTTGTAGCATGAACTCCTTTTAATGTCATTCCATAAGCACCGATATCTTCCAGTATATTATCATGTACAGAGATGTTTGCGACATATGGATTATCCCGAATGTCTGGATTATTATGGCCTAAATACATTCCAGCATACCTACAGCCGTGAATATAGTTGTGATGAATTTCAAAGGTGTCATAAATCATTTTACTAGATAGGGTGCTATCCTGAATAAACACACCATTCCCTGATGTCTTTTTATTACCATCAAAGGCCATCTCTATATAACTGATCTTGATATGATCAGATTTTCCACGTACCCAAACAGCAGAAGCCATTGCAGGAGTGCCATCGCATATAACCTTGATTCCATACGTCAAATCAGCATCATTGTTACCTTCCAAATTAACATACTTGCAATCTCGCAACTCCAAACCAGCATAGGTTGCATCCATACTGCCGGTAGTAATAATAACCTTAGCATTCGGGTTCGTGTCCTTATTTGTGATGGTAATATACCTTCCACTTCCATCAAAGTCCTTAAACAACAAATTGCCTCTTGCGCCGCCACTAATGATGATCTTATCAGATGACGTACAAGCAGACCCTCCGCAAAACGTATCGCCATCTACAGTTGAAGTTCCTGTAGAAACAGTATAGTCTGCTGCATCAACCCAAACAGGCAGCAAACAAAATAAAAATAAAATTGTTTGAAATATGTTTTTAATCTCAGCTTTCATAACTCACCTCATCTCCTCAATTATTTCTGCTCTTCCTATAGTCAATTACCTCTTATTTCTTCCACGAGCCCCGTTCGCTTATTTTATAGGTCAGCGATATATATGCCAAAAATTAATCGAATGCAAGCATTATTTTTTCTACTTTTTAGAGATTTTATTGCAGAGCTTACGCATAAACTCATTTTTCAACAGACTGAGGCACAATATACAGTATAGTTCTTTTCGGGATACCACAATATATCGGGCCATGATCACCTGTTCGATGAGTTTATGCGTAGGTTCTACAATACAAAACAATATTTTGTAAAGATTAAGAATTGCAGGTTTTTAAGTCCTGTATAGCAAAAAATCTTGGTTTTTACGGTCAACCTGTTTATTAAAAGGCATTGTTTAGTAAAATTGGCTTTTCGGCGCGCAAAGATTTGATCCCGCAATCCAAGGTTACATTGCCCTGGAGTTACATATTCGTAACGCAAAGTGTAACTCCAGAAATATGGCAGAAAATGCTAAAGATGTGAAAAAACATTGCAAGTCCACCCATGCCCGCAGCTTCTTCAAGCACGATCCAACTAAAGAGCGGCAGCCTAATGCCGTTTTGGGGAAATCCCTATCTTCGACTAAATCCAAGGAAAAAGACATTTCGCGGACGATAGTATCAAAAATCGTACCCGTATTTCCGTGCATGCTTGCCAGCGATACGTCTAACAATTTTCAGGTCGTCTGCTGAGAGTTTGTCACGCCATTTCTCGTCCAGGTTCACTGATCTGAGAGCGTCGGAGCGTAGCCGCATATTATTGCCTATTATAGGGTGTTCCTTTTCTCCGAAACCATCATTAACACTTCAGAGGGTTCAATGCAAGCAAAACCGGCCAAACGAGAGAGTGTTTTTTCAGGTTCACGACAAACCACTTCGTACCTAAGGCCTATCCATTGGTGTGGGCCAAGTTGTCGAAGGTTATTATCTATATACTCATTAGAAACATCTATATTCTTCACTTTCAAAGAGGGCAAATGGACCCATCTCGCCAATGCTGAATATTTGCGGGTGGGCATTGAGCAGAAACGACATTAATGTGGATCCGCAGTAAGATAATCCTGCCAGATAAAGCACGCCTACTGGAGGGGCTGAATCCATGGGCTTAACGACATTCGCTCTGGAGGTGGTAGCTTCTCTAAAGGTTTTCATGTGTTTGGAGAAAAAAGCTTATAGGAAGTTCATCAAGGGTGTTTGGTGGTTTGTGACTACGAACCCCCTAAGTAACTGATATAAAACACGACAAAACAATGTCTATCTTTGCTCAACAGATGGGATAACACCGCGTGTCTCGTTCTTCGTGGATAAGCTTTCACGATCCTTGACACAATTGAAATGCAGACTCTTAAGAGCATGGAAAACCACGAAAAAGACTCACTCTTCTCTCACTTTTTCCAACTGGGAGTGTTTATAGATCACAGCAGTGTAAATCCAGAAAATAAACAGAGAAGGACCAGTATTAGTGGCAAACATCCCGACCATATAACCACAAAGACCTGCAATATAACTTATATACAACTGTTTTCCC
>JAFCZU010000636.1 GCA_019314185.1 Deltaproteobacteria bacterium
CCTGAAACAGGCCGTCGTAGGCCGTGTCGTGGTAAGATTGTATATGATGAGGAATATTTCGTTCGTTTAAGATAGAGTCGAGAAGCTGTGCTTCTATCTCGCTTTCCAAAATGTCAACTTTAACGTACGCCTCTTGTTCCATCGTAGTAATAACTGTTCCAACAAGTCCCCTTAGTCAACAACTTATTTTTTGCCATGGAACATCTGGATGTTCTTTGCGAAAATCTATGGATATTTTTGAGGCTGCTTTGCCGATAACTTCTATTGAGCGTATAACAGCCCTAACGGTTTTACCGTCTTCAACAATTTGTCTGTCAATACTTTCATCCGCAACAAAATTCATGCTGTTGCCTCTTCAACAGGGTATACTACATCTGCTTTCAAAGCCTCAGCAGCAAATGCGCATGATGCTTGTATTGCTTCATGTGTTAACCGTGGGTGTTCATTCAAAATTTGATCTACAGATTCACCGGCTGCTATCTTTTCCAAAATTAATTCGACTGTAATTCGAGTTCCTTTAATAACGGGTTTGCCCATCATCAAGAATTGGTGTCAGTCTTCCTTTTGGCAATTTTTTCAACAAATTCAAGAACGTCATCATCTAAGTACACCGGAAGATTCAATTTGATATCATTACGAAAAAATTTACCTCTTTCTCCTTTAGAAAAATCATATTCCTCTTTCATTCTTTCAATCCTTATATTGCTCTTGTAGTCCACATAACAAGCAACCACACTCGGCCGCCTTGCATACTGGAGAACATGCGATGGACTTTCACGTTGTGCAGATTCGCAAGATTTGACACCAATTCTTGATAATTAAATTATCCCCGGCGGGCCGCAGTCGCCAGACGACGAAACACTTGGTTCTCCGCTAGATTAGGTGCGATTTTGCGTACTTGATCGAGAGCCTCAGCCAAATCGTACGGGATAACTGCCCCTTCGGATGTCCCGATCGTCAAGTCAAGAAGTCGCAAGAAAGCGGCCGCCTTTTCGTAATTGTCGATGGTCAAAAGGTTTGGATTATCATCTTCATCGCCATATAACCCGTATTCGAGCATGGACCAGCATTCAAATGGCACGAGGAAGCGCTCAATAGCATCCACGGCTTCGGCGAATGCCTCTCGCGCGGTCGCGGGTAAATATGCCAGCGCTTGGCTAACACTTGGTGTTGAGAGTGAACGCTCCTGGGGCCAAACCTGGAGAAGGAAGGGTGTGGCAGCAGATCGAAAGAGTTGCTCAGGTGTCGGAGAGTCTGGCCCTCCCTCGCGCGAAGTGGAGACATCGTGGATGAAGTGTTGAATAGATTCCACCCCATATGCACGAACTTCATCATCAATCGACCGGATCATCTGCTGAATCCGGGGATACGGAACAGCGGGGTCGCGTTGCTCACGAAACGCGTGAAGACATTCGATAACCAGGCTGAAAACGAGTGAACGCCGGCTTTCTCGAGTAAGCCGTTGGTCGGTGGCTCTCTCTGTCATCGGGCCACCGATGATCTTGAGGACATCCGAAAAACGGGTTC
This sequence comes from Deltaproteobacteria bacterium, assembly GCA_019314185.1. The sequence continues at coordinate 1,528 of JAFCZU010000636.1, forward strand.
GGCGCGCAATCGCACGCCAAAGAGCTATCGCTTCCGAATTGTCGGCAATTAGGGGTGTGATTAGATGCTCATGTGTCCAATTCGGATCGGCGCTCAGAAAGTAGGACAACTCTTCGATCATACGATGTCGGGCAATCAACCCCGATCGACCGGTAGCGGCGATGATCGCATCGCGCATCCTACGAGGCGCGCCATCGACATCGAATGGGCGATCGTTTCCTCGAAGGTTCGGACAAGCAGCCAGGAAGACGCCGACAAGTTCCCCGGCTGGTGTGTTCAGCGTATCGAGGTCCATCGGCTCGCGGTCATCTGAAGATTGCGCAACTGTGTTGAGGTGGATCTCTTCCTCAACAGGTTGCTGCGCGTTTGTGGCCTCGACGGCGATTGGCCAAAGCTTGAGCCAGACACTAAGTCCTTTAGGCAGAACGACGACCTGCTTTTCCCAAGCAGAGAGCCAGTGCGAAATTCCATCAATGGCTTGACGGGCGGTCGCTTCCGGCAACTTGGATAGGAGCGACAGAACATGAGCGCTCTCCGCTGGCAGATCGCGTTGTGCTGCATCTTCGCCTTGTTCCGCCGCCGGTGAATGCGCCCAACCGAGCCGCTCCCAGACTCTTGCGAAGGCAGCTCCGCCCTCGGGGATGGATTCAAGATCGACAAGGATCCGGACGGGATTTCCCGGCTGCTTGATCCAGTCCGCTGCACGTCTGGCGGGATCGTCATCCCACCCACCACGCGCCGACGAGAGAGAGGCTTCCAGAGCCTTCAAGCGCTTTTCCCCGGCAAGCAAGTCAAACCGATTGTCCGGATTCGGTGGGACCCAGCGAGCCTGAGGT
>JAFCZU010000637.1 GCA_019314185.1 Deltaproteobacteria bacterium
TTAAGACATCCTTTTACCGATTCTTCCGGTAAGGCAGGCTCAAGCTCATATAGAATGGGTTCGCAATGCTGATTGAGAAAAGGGTCTGTGTTGATCAGAGACAACACCGCTATGAGCTCATTTTCCAGTTCTTTCTGGACGGAACTGACAAATACTCGAAGTTTTTTCATTGAGACATCCTCGGTTCATAAGTTTATATCGTCAAGAAAAAAACGATTAAATCTTTTTTTGTATTAAGCCAACTATCTTCTTTTCGATTACCATATGAACTGCGTTTTTCTTTAACTATAAATCCAATCTCCCCTGTTAAAAGGTTGCTGTAGCGAATTGAACGGGGTAAATTTTCTTTGGCTTATTTTCAAGAGTTAATAATTGATACAAAGTTTCAAAAACAATTTGAAAACGTTCATCTGTGATTTGTTTTAGCTCTTCGAGTTCTTTCCTGATGTCTTCATTATCTAAAAGCGCCTGTCTTAATTTTGTAAATGTTCGTATTATCTGGATATTAACGGCAATTGCTCTGTCACTGTTCAAAATGCCGGACAGCATGGCAACCCCCTGCTCAGTGAATGCGTGAACCTGTTTTGCGTACTTAATATCAGAGGATGTCACAATTTGTGATATCCTCATAATCTCATCTCGAGTCAAAGCAAACATAAAATCTTCTGGGAAACGCTTTATATTTCTCCGGACAGCTTGATTTAGCACTCTTGTTTCAACCCCCCATAAGGCTCTGCAAGATCTCTGTCCAGCATCGCCTTAACACTACGGATGAAAAATATTTTATTGGCAACAGCCTCAATTGAAATTAGCTCAGACATAATTTAATCCACCTTTTTATAGCGTTAAAAGACCCTTCAAAATATTTCGGTTTTTATCTTTTTTTCTTATATCACCCTCCTGACAGCCCCAAACCCCCTCGAAACCGATTTCCCAAGCCCCAGATAATCCGGCAAACAAAAATTGGTTTTGAATATGCCGTTAAACGCTGTCATGCTTTTGCCTTTAAGATTTATCTTTGTCTTTTTTAGCTTAATATCAATTTGAATTTTTTCTTCTTTTGAAAGCCAGCAATCAAGATACTTTGCCATAGATAAAATATTGCCTGTCATTACCCTTTTTAATATTTCGTTCTTTTCTTCCCGGCCTGCATCATTGTATTTTATGAAGTTCTTCTGATTCAGACCGATCCAGGGAGAAGCAAATTCATACATAAATATTTCATTGGAATATCCGAATTCGACTTCTTCTACTTTTAGATCTTTTTCAAAAACAGGAATAACGGTATTTTCAATAATAATCTTATCAAGCTTCATGAATATTTCAGAAAAAATGCTTACCGCCCTGTCCGTTATTGCAATGATTGCGGGCTTTTTATCAATCAGCTTGAACTGTATTAGCGGATATCGGTATATCGGTTTTCCTGTTTTCAAGTCATGATTATGAATGAGATCATGATCTTTAAAAGCGTTTCCAACAAACCCTCTGAATTTGTGAATCTGCGACGGCTTTAAATAAATATTATTTAATAACAGCGTTGATTTTTTCATAATTTTACACGTTTTCTGATATTAATGATTCGCTTGTAATTTTACAAAATCTCACGGACCGCTTTTAATTTTTTCATGTCTTTGTCAAATGAAACAACAATCTTTTCAGGAGAGGAATGGGCAGCAAGAATACAATCTACGATATCAATATTGGAGTCGTTGTATTTTAGAAGCGCTTCGAGGATTTCTGATCTATCGGAATTTACAATGCCGGAGAAATTCAGGATGCCACTTAACTTTGTTGAAATTTCATTCTTGGGAATCTGATAATATTTTTCCATGACATAGATGCATTCAACAATAACCACATCAAATATCTCGGCCTTTTTTGTTCCTTCAGATATGTTTCCCATAAATGCCTCTGCTTTGGGGCTGAATTCGGGATGATCCCCTAATTCTGCTTTGGGGCTGAATTCGGGATGATCCCCTAATAAATATCTGAGAATAACGTTTGTATCAATCAGATAAACCTTCTCTTGCTGTTTCATTAGCGATTTCACCTTGTATTTTTTTTCTTACTTTTTTTAAAGAAACATATTTCTTTGCATATTTTTTCAGACTCCCGGCTAATTGCTTCGATTGCACTCCGGGAACACCTTTTAGCTTAATTTCGTTGTCTTCAACAAGAAACAAAACCGCGCCATCTTTTTCGATTTTTAATTTTTTCCTGATTGGTTTAGGAATCGTTATTTGACCCTTCTTTGATATTTTTGCATACATTTTATATTTATCCTTCAAATTAATATTTTCTTACTTTATAAAATAGTCCATCTTGCGACATAATACAAGTATTAATGTTTATATCTATCTCCGCGATATCAAGTGATATTAAAAATAGAACTGATAATTGCTCCATTTGTTTCTGTGTAATCTGCGGATTAGAAAAACTTCGCCAGAATCTCGTCATTCACCAATTTTTTATCGAATCCCTGTCCAAGAACCTTTATATTCCTGAAATCTTCCTGACAGAACGGAAACAGGTAAACGCTGTCTGTTTTTTCATCTATCAGGTTACGACATTTTTCCGACAGTTCATCAAAGCGGTTTGATTCAAGCCTTCCCAGGAACACGCTTTTTTGAACCCTGATAAGGCCGAATTTCTTGCATTCTTTGGCAACCTTTGTCCTTGGTTTGTTTTCAACAATATCGTATATTATCCAGACAAGAACGGAACTCATGGATTTTCCTCGAAATTATTTTAAAAGTGTACTGTAGTTATAAATTATTATACGTCTCTTCGTTTCTCCTATTCTCCGTCTCCCCCATTCCCCATCCCCCCTTCGTTAGAATTCCTTAATCTCCAGCCATTCCGGCCTTTCTTCACCTTCACCTGCAAGCAGTATGTTTGCAAGTTTGTGGGCTTCGTGCTGAGGGATATACTTTCTTTTCACATTTTTCTTTTTGTATCTTACAGTTTCTTCCATATGACTGTTTATCGCATCAACAACAACCGGTTTCCCTTTGTCATTTAAAGAAACCGCATTATCAGTTGCACGAAAATATTCATCTTTTATCTTTTTGCCTGTAAAAAGATAAACACCGGTTTCTTCAGCATAAATTCTAAAAGGCTCGATAAGGTCAAACACCATCGATTTTTTATTGTAGTTGTCGGTGTGAAGAAAGCCGACATAGGGATCAAGCCCTGCCAGTATGCAGGCTTTTTCAATTCTGGAGTAAAGGATTCCATAGCAGTAATTTAAAACAGCATTAAATGGATCTTTGGCGGGCTGCCGTGATCTTCCTTTGAATATATATTTTTCAGGCATTATTTTGGACAAACACTGAAAATAGGCTCTGCCTGCCGTGCCTTCAAACCCCATAATGCTGTTTCTGGCATCTTCAATTGTTCCGTCATGCATGGAAAGGCCGGAAAGAGCGCTGTCAATGATCTTAATCGGGCTTTCAAATAGATTTTCCTTGCCTGGGCGGGAATACATCAGTTTTTTTAAAAAATCGGCCTGGTTTTTAATCTTCTGCTGGATCATATCTGTGACAAGTTCGAGCCCTTTTTTATCTTCCGCTATTTCCAGTTGCTTTCTGCGGATAAGGGCGGTGCTTCCCATTTTGGCAAACCATATTCGACCGATCGGATTTCCATACTTGTCAAGAAAAACAATATCTATATTATTTTCAAGAGCGGCATTAATAGCCTGGGTAGTAATCATGGCCTGGTTGGAAATAACGATTGATTCTATTTTCAGGGGTGAAACAT
>JAFCZU010000182.1 GCA_019314185.1 Deltaproteobacteria bacterium
TTTTGTAGATATGATATCTGTCTGGTTTTGGAATAAGTATGCTGTGCGTCCACTTCATCTTTTAGGTGGAAGCGGCATAGTTGCAACCATCATTGGCACTTTGTTCGCGATGTGGGCCATCCTTCTTTATTGTAGTGGGCAGGACATTTCTGACACCGTCTGGCCAATCCTCTCTGCTTTTTGCCTTATTACGGGCCTGCAATTGTTTGTTTCTGGGCTCATGGCGGACATCCTGTCGAAAACATATTATGAAAAAACTAAAGATACGCCTTACGTCATTATGAATATAATCGAAAATGAGTAGAGGGGAGTTATTCGAATTGTGAGATCTGCTTTTAAAAACGAAAACAACACAAAGGACCAAAAAGGCAGGGAAATAAAACATTGGAGAGATAGCCCTTATGAAAATACTGATGGTTGCCCCGACCCCATATTTTTCTGACCGGGGGTGTCATGTGCGTATATTTGAAGAGGCACGGGCTTTGCGAGCGCTGGGGCACAATGTTTCGATCTGCACCTATCATTTAGGGCGTGATCAGGATGGCGCCCCCACATATCGGACGCTAAGAGTTCCGTGGTATTCCAAACAGTCCGCTGGCCCGTCGTGGCATAAACCTTATCTTGATATTCTGCTTTTTTTTAGTTGTATCTGGTTAGAAATTTGCATGAAAAAAATAATATTTTTCACTATTTGCTGTCGAACAATTGGAGAGAGTCATGGCTGGAAATAAAAGGGCTTTGATTTGCGGGATTTCTGGACAGGATGGGGGGTATCTGGCAAAGCTTCTGATAGAAAAAGGGTACGAAGTTTATGGCACATCCCGAGATGCACAGATCACTTCTTTTCAGGGATTGCTGCGGCTGGGTATTTTAAGTCAAGTTCGACTTGAATCGATGGCGGTTAATGACTTTCGGAGTGTTCTGCAAACCCTGGTCAAGGTAAAGCCGGATGAACTTTATAACCTGGCTGGCCAGAGTTCCGTAGGGCTTTCTTTTCAACAGCCGGTTGAAACCCTTGAAAGTATTGCTGTTGGCACCCTCAATCTTCTCGAGGCCATTCGCTTTAGCGGTTTGGCGATTCGGTTTTACAATGCGGGTTCAAGCGAATCATTTGGCGATACCGGAGGGTTTCCTGCAGATGAAACAACACCTTTTCGTCCTCGAAGTCCCTACGGCGTTGCTAAGGCGGCTGCTTACTGGGAGGTGGCAAATTACAGGGAGGCGTACGGTTTGTACGCCTGTTCTGGTATATTGTTCAATCATGAATCTCCTCTGCGCCCCGAGCGCTTTGTAACAAAGAAGATAGTTGTTGCAGCTTGCCGTATTGCTGCTGGAAGTGGCGAACGACTTCCTCTCGGCAATCTGTCGATTTCCCGCGACTGGGGTTGGGCGCCGGAATATGTAGTCGCTATGTGGAAAATCTTACAGCAATCTGGAGCCGACGATTTTGTGATCGCTACAGGAAAAAGCCACAAGTTGTCGGACTTTGTATCTGAGGTGTTCAAGTCAGCTGGCTTGAACTGGCAGGATTATGTCGAAATTGATTCCTCCCTGTTTCGACCGACAGATATTTCGGTCGGGACAGGAAATCCCGCCAAAGCTCAAAAAATTCTTGGGTGGAAGGCTGCCTATACGATGAGGGACGTTGCCAGGATGATGGTTGAGGATGAGCAGAAACTAAGCGATAACAATTGATGTTGTAGGGAATTGATTGTTCTTGAATGCGGTTGCCAACATAGGGTGTTCGACATGCATATATTGGTACTCAATTATGAGTATCCACCTTTGGGTGGAGGGGGCGGCATTGCTTGTAAGAAATATGCCGAGGGATGGGTTCGTTTAGGGCATGAGGTGACAGTTGTTACTTCCCATTTAATGGATTTGCCCTTTGACTGTATTGAGGATGGTATTCGTGTTATCCGTGTTCCTGTTTGGGGGCGAAAGGACATGGCAGCAGCTTCAATTACAAGCATGCTCAGTTATAATCCATCCGGTTTTTTTAGCTTTTTTACTAAGCGGATTAAATTTGATATCGTTAATACTCATTTCTCCTTTCCAACCGGGCCGTTGGGGGCCTTGATTGCATTTTTTAGAAGAAAACCAAATGTTCTCATGGTGTATGGAGCCGATATTCACGATCCCAGTCGGTTTTCGCCCAACGACAGCAAAGTGTTGACTCGAATCAATTCCTTTTTGCTGAATCAGGCCAGTGCCGTTGTTGCCGAATCCGAAGACATCAAAGGTTGGGCCAACAAGTTTTATACCTTCGGAAATGACATCAGGATCATTAAGCTTCCGTATTCTCTGGTGGATTTTGATTCAACCGGGTGGGAGTCGCTTGGACTTGCGCCGGATAAAACGTACCTTGTTTCTGTCGGTCGCTTGGTTAAACGCAAAGGTTTCGGAAACCTGCTTGAAGCACTGGCAATGATTGAAGATAAATCTATCGAATCCTTGATTGTTGGTGATGGCCCTGAAAGGGAAGCCCTTTGTGCTCAGATTGATAAACTTGGGCTGCAGGGGCGGGTGCATCTGCTTGGGCATGTTTCAAACGAAAAGAAATTTCAATATCTCGAAAACTCTGATGCGTTTGTTTTGAGTTCAGATCATGAAGGTTTTGGCATCGTGCTTCAGGAGGCCATGCAGGTCGGACTGCCAATCGTTTCAACCAATCAGGGTGGACAGACTGATTTCTTGACAGATGATAGGAATGCACTGCTGGTTCCGCCAAGAGATCCTGTCGCTTTAGCTGGGGCGATAAAAAGGATTTGCTGTGATGGGGAGTTAAGACGAAGAATGGGGATTGCCAATCGTGAAACGCTCAAAAGTTTCGATCAGATGACTATATGTAAAGAATATATTGAAATTTTTGAGGAGGTCTTGAGTGCAGACACAAAATTATGATCGTTATGTAACAAGTCATCTGGGTTTTGTTCAAAAGGAAAATCATGAAATCATGTCCAGGTATTTTGCAAAAAACTATTTGAGGCATTTGGGCAAGAAAACATCCCAGGTTTTAGAGATTGGATGTGGGCTGGGATCTTTTCTCTATTTTTTACAGCAGTATGGTTTTGTAAATTATTCAGCTATCGATTTAAGTGAAGAATGTGTTTCCTCATGTATCGACATGGGGCTCGGCAGTCAAGCGAATTTGGAACGAGCTGACGCCTTCGATTTCTTGAAAAACAGCCCAAAGAAGTTCGACGTCATCGTGATGAATGATGTGATAGAACATATAGAAAAAGAAAAAATAGTCGAAATGCTGAAACTTATCTATGTCTCCTTGGCCGATGGTGGCCGACTTATCATCAAGGTGGTCAATTCCTCCAATCCCGTTACTGGAGCGAGCAGCCGTTATATCGATTTTACGCATACCATTTGTTTTACCCAGGAAAGCCTGTCACAAGTGTTGCGTTTGGGAGGCTTTTCATCCTTTCAGGTCTTGCCACAGGACATCTGGGTTTTTAATCCTATAGTGAACGGAATAGGAAAGCTGTTGCAAGGGGGGGTGAATCTTCTTTTTAGAGGACTGTTTCTATTATATGGTCGAAAGTCGACCACGATCTTTACTAAAGATATTATTGTTGTTGCACAGAAACAATAGATGATTCCGTCGGTTGCACAAGTTTGCAGCGGGGCACCCGCTATTAACATTGGGAGTTCCAAGAAAAACCTTAGCATCAAAAAAGACATGGGAATCTTCGGGCACAGGAAGTTCTTCAAGAATATCATGATGCGTAGCTTCTTTAATGCGGCAAACAAAATGACATTTATCCTGCTGCCATTGGTCAAACAAATGATGTGCCTGATATCCACGATCCAGCACACCTGTTTGGCCAGGGTCGATGATATTACTAACAAAGGGTCTTTCGGCCCCATTACCTTCTGTTAGAAAGAGTTTGCGCGGAACGCCATGATTCAGGTCGAAGCCAAGGTGCAGTCCTGAGTGCCTGAATTTACAGTGTACGAAACGTGTTGGTGGAGCATTTTTGTGATGGATTAGCGCAGAAAGCATTGTCCATCCCTAACCCATACATGCTGTTGCTTTTTCTGCCGATTGGAATATTGCAGAAAATTATAAAAAAAAGTGGGCGTATTGATGTATTGGCACAGAAAAAGTCATGAAAAGTAAACCGTTTTTTGTTTGCAAAATCATCTTTAGTTTGGGGCTCCTGGGCTTGCTGATTTGTACGACAAACCTGAGACTGCTTAGCAACGTGTTACTTGAGGTTGATTTGCGGTATTTTCTCATTGTACTGACTATCGGATTAGTGGGCATGATAGTTTCTGCCTATAAATGGCAGTCCTTGCTGGTTGCCGGCGGCATCTGCTGCGGGCTCTGGACCTTAGTTCGCTATTACTTGATTGGTATTTATTTCAACAACTTTCTCCCTACCTCCATCGGTGGTGATGCTATGCGAGCCTTGCTGGTTTCCGCTCGCTACGGTCGGGGTCTTTTGGCAATCACCTCGGTATTTGCCGAACGGTTATCCGGATTGGTGGCTCTGCTTTTGGTCGCCGGAACCCTTAGCCTCGAAGGGAATCTTTTCCCTATGCAGAGATGGTTGGGAGCGGGCTTGCTTTTTGCTGTTCTTGCCCTGGCAGTGTTAGTCAAAGGGATATGGTGGAAACCCCTGTTGGCCCCATTTCCAGATAATTTCCGTACCAAAATAGAGAACTTTTTTGTTACTTTATCCAAGTACCGCACCGATCGTCGTGTCATGTTTACCATGGGCTGGACATCGCTGATTTACCCGTTTCTGGTTGGGATAGTCTATTACTATGCAGGGCGGGCATTTTCGGTGTATATACCTTTTTTTGACCTGGTGGTTATCAGTTCCTTGGTGACACTGCTGACTTTAGTTCCGGTTTCGCTCAACGGTTTGGGCTTGCGGGAGGGTGGTTTCGTTTATTTTCTTGGTTTACAAGGTGTTCCGCAGGCACAAGCCCTCTCTCTCTCCCTACTGGTGTTTGGATCGACGCTGCTGTTGAGTTTGGTTGGGGGGGGCCTCCTACTATTTGAACGGAGCCGAGGTAGTGAAATTGTCTCAACACGCAATAGAGGTTGAAGTGTTTCGTCGGAATATTTATGTAGGGAAAAGCTGGTTGCAATTTTGAATTAATATCTTATGTCTGCATTCAAAACAATAAAACACCCCAAAAATATGTTTATTGTTGCTTACATATTTGGTTGGAAATATAAATAAATACGGCAGCTTTTGGCCCGGAAAAGCTTGGGATTACTCTATGTTAAACGAAAAATTCCTGTGCGGCTTGTCGAAATGAAATTTTTTCTGGCTGAAATTGCAGGAAACATCGAATGAAAAAACTTAATACTTTAGCAGAATTAAAGAAGCAAAAAGAGTTTTATAAAAACTTTGCTGAACAATTCGATCAAAAGTGTAAGCGAGAAAATTCAAATCATTTTTATAAAATAAGGCGTATCGAAAAATATTTCTTAGATTTATTGTTTCAAAACTCAGGTGAGAGATGCGATATCGCTGAGTTAGGTGCTGGTACAGGTATTCACGCGAAACACTTTTTGGAGAGGTTTCACAAACGAATTAATGAATTTGTTTGTGTTGATCTATCCCTAGAAATGATACAGATTGCAAAGGAAAGGCTGGATAGCTATCCTAATATCAGATATATAGAAAGCTCTGCAGAAAACTTGACTTTAAATGAAAAAATAGACGGGATTTATATAAGTGGATCGCTCCATCATTTTGAAAATCCATACCAAGTTTTGGAAAAAATAAAAAAAAATATTTTAAAAAAAAATGGTTTGTTGGTTGTTTGTGAACCTATAGTTTGGAACCCCGTAAATTTCATCAAGGCATTGCCTAGACCTGAAGAAAGAAATCAATTCTCATTGGCACGAAGAACTAATGTGCGAAAATATCTGAAAAAAATCGGTTATGAAATATTGTCGGATGAGGTACTTCACTATTGTCCCACGAAAGGCACTTTTCTCAATATTTTGTGGCCTCGAGAATTTTTAGAAAATATTCCCATTTTTGATCCGTTAGCCATTATGTATGTTTTTTGTTGTAGGAACTCAGTGTAATAGTGCCCCTGATTGCTACTGTTGCGGGCGGGAGAAGGATAGACCCCATGGCCTCGCTCAGAGGCTTAGCTGTGACTGGCTGAAGATCGGCGCTTATTAGGTTAAATTATAATTATAGAAGGCAAAGCAGACATGAAATACAGGTATTTTTATATACTCTTATTTCTGGTTTTTTCTGAGGCGCTCCTTTTTACATATTATGGATTGTCTAGGCACAACAATTACCTTTCGTCGTTAAACGATCTTGGCCATTTTGACCAAGCTATATGGGGGTTCTTTGAGGGGTTCCCTTTCCTTAATACTGATAACCTTAATCAGGCTGTGAGTCGATTAGGAGGGCATTTTGATCCAATCCTCGCTCTTTTTGTACTTTTTTACCAAATCACACCAAGTGTTAACTGGTTAATAATTGCTCAGGCCGTAGCTCTTCCTCTTACAGGTCTCCCGATCTATTTCCTCGCATTGAACGTTGATCAATCGGAACGTGTAGCTTTAATGTGGGCAGCCATTTGTTTGACATCTCCATTTTTGCTGAGTGCGGCCACCAATGATTTTCATCCGGTT
>JAFCZU010000183.1 GCA_019314185.1 Deltaproteobacteria bacterium
CCTTATACCAAAATTTACACCGGGCTTCTTGAACAATGGATTGAGATCGACCCCGCCAATTTTGATGTATTTTTGCATTTATCGCTTTGGGGTCGACACAATCCTAAAGGTTATCCGGATTCCGGTGTTTTTCTATTCCAGGAAAATTGAGTGCAACAATGCATTCGGTCACATATTGCGTGGGATATTTTGCCATTGTGATTCCAATGGCTGCTCCGGCACAAATAACAACCATAAGAGCTATAACCCATTTCCACCTCCATAAAACACGGAGATAATCGATAAGGTCAATTTCATCCTCATAGTATTCAGGCATTTTGTTATTTTCCATAATTATATCCTTCCCAGGCATGGCGCAAGCGGCTGGATACTGCCGCACTTTCGTTCACAACAACGGTGGCGGCAATGACTATAAATATCAGTCTATTTTTCTTTATTTAAGCATTATTTTTATTGTGTTTTGTATCTCTAAGATACTGAATGGTTTTGTAATACAGGCAGTAGCCCCACTTTTCAGTAAATCATGTTCAGGCCCATTGCCGGTAACGATAAGAATGGGAATAGAAGGATATTCTGATCTTATCCTTTTGGTTAATTCAAGTCCGTCCATTTCAGGCATCATATAATCTGTGATAATTAAATCATAAGATCTTTTGTAAATGTTGTTGATCGCCTCAAGCCCATTTTCAACAATATCAATCTCGTAATCATAAGTTTTCAGAGCCGTAGCAAGTAAAATCCTTATAGCCTCCTCGTCATCTGCGATAAGTATCCTTTTTTTTGCAAAAACACCACCGTCGGTTGTTAGACTTTCCGGTTTTTTATGTGATAAATATTTGTTTAAATAATAAGGATTTGGATAATGCTGCTCAAAGGAAAAAAGGATTGATAGAAAAAAAGATTGGACTGAAAATTAGACGGATAAGGAAAAACTGGGGTCTTTCTCAGATTGATTTGGCTGAAAGAATAGGTCTTTCTTTTCAGCAAATCCAAAAATACGAGAAGGGCTCGACCAGGATTTCCGTCATGCGATTGCAACAGATATCAGAGGCCCTTGGAATTAATATTACCGCCTTTTTCGAAGAAGAAAAAGGCGCTCTTAAGGTTTCAGACCATGCCTTAAAATATAATTCCAGAGAAGAGTCCATTGAAACCTTCCAACCCCTTGACAGGGAAGAAATAACTCTCTTGAAACTCTTTCGCAAGACAAGAAATAAAAAGGTAAGAGAGGGCATCATAAAACAATTACGAGGGATTGTTGAGTTGGAAAATCAGGTCGGAAAATAACCGGAAACAACCTTGAAGCATATTAAAGATATTCCCTATTTCGACAGGCCGCGGGAGAAGCTGGCCGCCAAAGGGCCAGAATCTCTTTCTGATTCAGAACTTATCGATATCCTACTTGGAAGCGGAGTCAAGGGAAAAGATGTTTTTCAAGTAGCTCGCTCTATTTTACAACGGCTTGATAAATATGGTGAAAAAATCATTGCCCACAACCACCCTCCAGGAACTCCTTGTCAACTTGCATGTTCTTTGCCTCATAAATACAGCCACTTATATGAGGCAGAACATCACAGGATGCATTCCCAGACAGAGCTTGGGAACGAGTCAAAAAATCGCTATTTGAGAAATGTGTCAGGTGTTAACCATTTGATATGACAGTTAAATTGTTTTATCTTAGCGCCTAACATTTAGCACCTAACACTTGATGAATTCGACTTTTTACAAATTCATCAAACATATTGCATCTACAAATCATATATGTTAGCAGAGTGCCTTTAAACCTAAATTGAGCGATTTTTTACTCGATCTGCGCCGATCTCTTGCGCATAAAGGCTTCGCAAAAATCTTAAACATATTCACGGGTATGCCTGCGGTTTTTGCAAATCCTTATGCATCAAGATCTAAGCACATATCTTCACAAAAAATCGCTCAACTTAGGGTTCGCTCAAAAATAAGTTGGCAATTTTAAGTGTTGAGGCGCCAGGCTGGCAAGGCGCGAAAGTGCAGGAATATCAAGCATATTTCGAGCTTTCGCAACGCAGCCAGGCTGGATGGATGCATCGGCGCTTAAAATGTAAAGTTATTTTTGTGCGAGCCCTTAGGTTAAATAATACGGGAGGGTTTTTTAAATGAGAGCAATCATAACCGGAGTCGGACATTATGTTCCAGACAATATACTTACCAATCAAGACCTTGAAAAGATGGTGGATACAAACGATGAATGGATTGTATCACGTACAGGAATAAAGGAAAGAAGGATCCTGGACAAGGATAAAGGCACTTCTTATATAGCAGTCAAGGCCGCGGAATCGGTTCTTGAGCAGACAAATACTGCGGCGGACGAGCTTGATTTAATTCTTGTCGCGACATCAACTCCAGATATGCTCGTTCCAGCCACAGCAGCGTTTGTTCAAAAGAAACTTAAAGCAACAAACTGCTGGGGATTTGATATTAATGCCGCGTGTTGTGGGTTTATCTATGCTTTGGCCACAGCTTCTCAATTTATTGAAACAGGAAAACATAATAAGATTATGGTTATCGGCGTTGACAAAATGAGCGCTATTATTAACTACGAGGATAGAAACACATGTCTGATTTTCGGAGATGGGGGTGGCGCTGTCCTGTTGGAATCATCCAATGAAGATGAACTCGGAATCGAGGATTACATTTTCCATTTAGATGGTTCAGGTGCTGAATATCTGAATCTACCAGCAGGAGGCAGTTTATTCCCAACCTCTCATGAAACTGTAGACAAAAAAATGCACTACCTTTTCCAGAACGGTAAAAGAATATTCAAATACGCCGTAACAGAGATGTCAGATGTTTCAATAAAAATAATGGAAAAAAACAAACTGACCGGCAAAGATATAAAACTTCTGATCCCGCACCAAGCCAATTTAAGAATAATCGATGCTGTAGCTAAAAAAATGGGCTTAACTCATAATCAGGTAATGATCAACATAGAAAAATATGGTAACACCACAGCAGGCACAATACCAATCGCTATGTCCGAGGCTTATCAAAAAAAGAGGATGAGTAATGGGGACTGGATAATTATTTCTAGTTTTGGCGCCGGTTTTACATCAGGAAGCTTGCTGCTTAAATGGGCTTTGGATTAATCTCTATTATAACTATTCAGGTTATTTATTAGGCTGAAGAAGTCAGAAGAGTACGATTGCCGTACTTTGTCGGAAATACTGCCCGACACCTGCCCGCAATACCTCTATTTTACATGACTTAGTTTTGCCACCTTATTCTTGCAAGCATAATTAACGAAATGAATAGGGCATGTTTAATGCATGGCAGACGGGTCGCGAGCTCAGACGAGGTGGGCGGGTCTGATTCTTACACCAAAACATGGAAGCTTCAAAATACGTTTTTTCCCTAACAGCCTTCAGCCTATCTACCTGTGTAGCTATAAAATATTGTAGTCTTTAATCTTGCTTAACAAAGAAGGATGACTTATTTCAAGAAGCCGGGATGCCTTAGTTCGATTGTTTCCTGTTGCTTCAAGAGCTCTTGCAATTAGTCTTTTCTCCATAATTTTCCGGGCGGCTTTGATAGAAAATCCCTTAAAAAAATCGTCCAGCCTGTTTGTCCCTGTTTTTGCTCCAAGTTCAGCAGGAAGATTTTCCGGCAGGAGAATCATTTTCTCTGAAAGAACAACCGCTCTTTCAATAACATTTTCCAACTCCCTTACATTGCCGGGCCAATTGTGTTTAAGGAGCAAGGATATAGTTGCAGGCGCTATTCCTTTTATATTTTCACCAAGCTTTATATTAAACTTGTCGATAAAATACTGACAGAGAAGTGGTATATCTTCAGTGCGTTCCCTTAGGGGCGGCAGCCTGACAGATAATACATTAAGCCTGTAAAACAGATCTTCACGAAAAGTGCCGGCCGCAACTTCGTTCTTCAAATTCTTTGAAGTTGCGGCAATCACTCGAACATCTATTTTCTTCACCTTTGTATCACCAATCATACGTATTTCATTTTCCTGTAATACCCTCAGGATTTTCACCTGTAAAGACAGAGGTAATTCTCCTATCTCATCAAGAAAAATAGTGCCTTTATCAGCTTCATCAAAAAGCCCTTTTTTATCTTTGGCAGCTCCTGTAAATGCCCCCTTTTTATATCCGAAAAATTCACTTTCAAGTAAATTTTCAGGAATTCCTCCACAGTTAACAGTAACAAGCGGCATTTTAGATCTATCCCCTGCAAAATAAATACCCCGAGCCACCAATTCTTTTCCTGTTCCGCTTTCACCTGATATTAACACTGTAGTATTATATTGCGCGACTCTTGTTGCCAGCAGAAAAACCGACTGCATTGCCTTGCTTTTAGCAACCATGTTACCAAAAGTATAATTTGTTTCAATTCTCTGGATCCGATCTTTAAGCAAAACATTTTCTTTTTTTAAATTTTCCCGCTCTTCTGCTTTCTTTAAAGTAAGAAGAACCTCATCCGTTTTAAACGGTTTTGATATATAGTCATAAGCTCCCAACTTCATAGCCTTAACAGCCGTATCAATAGTTCCATATGCAGACATCATTATTACAGTGGTTGCCTCTATCTTATCTCCGACAGACTTTAAAAACTCCATCCCGTCAACCCTGGGCATTTTAATGTCACAAAGTATGAAATCGTATTGATTACGATCTATCATCTGCAAGCCTTCATAACCATCAGAAGCAGCATCTACTATATAACCTGATTTTTTGAGCAAAACAGACAACATGTGACGCATGTTCTCTTCATCATCAATAATCAGCAAACGTTTTCCTGATGATTTAACATTCATTGGTTTTATTTTTTTCATTACCCTTTTAATCCTTACCCCTTTTAATTACAAACAGGCAGATAAACAGCAATTGTAGTTCCTGCACCCTCCTTGCTGGTCACTTTGATTCCCCCCCCTATCCCTTGGATAATCATGAAACAAACCGAAAGTCCGAGTCCTGTTCCCTTTCCAGGTTCCTTTGTAGTATA
Organism: Deltaproteobacteria bacterium; assembly: GCA_019314185.1. The sequence goes on from JAFCZU010000183.1 coordinate 4,993, forward strand.
AAATGGATCAAAAATATTACCAAGATTATCCTCTGAAATTCCTGGCCCGTTATCAATAAATCTAATCTTTAACATTGACGGATAATATGCAAAATCTGCATCCGTATCCTGTACAACCTTACTTGTAATTGTCAGTCTGCCGTCTGATTTACCCCTGACCAAAGAAATTGCATCTGCGGCATTAATAATTATATTTAAAAATACCTGCCGTAATTGATCAGGATCAGCCATAACCTTATCTTCGTCAGCCGACAATAAACATTCATATTTTATATTTGATAATAGAGGCTGAAATTTTAAAACGTCAGCGATATCATTAATAATTTCATGCACTGAAACAGCCGCTAAACCTACATTTGACTGCCTGGACAAACCAAGAAGCTGCTGTATAATAGTATTTATTCTGTTTATCTCATTTTCTACTCGAACAACAAATTCTTTTTTTTCTTCATTAGTAACATCTTGCTGTTTAAGCAATTCAAGATAACCCATTATAATACCGATAGGATTTCCTATTTCATGAGCAATGCCTGAAGACAATCTTCCAACAGAAGCTAATTTTTCCGCTCTGACAATATCCTTTTGAGCCTGTTTTAAATCATAATTTACTTTTTTTAAGGACCTCACTGTTGTTTGAAGCTTTTCCTTGTCCTCTGAAATCCGTTTCAACATACTATTTAAAGCTTTTGACAGTTTATTGAACTCATTATCCTCTCTCCCTGTCAAAAAATAAATATCATCATCTTCTTCTCTATACTCATTAACCCTTTTTATAAGTCTATGAATAGGTTTTACTATCACTTTCGAAAACAGGTATAGACCGACAAGTGTAAAAAAAATGGTATTTATCAAAATATAAATAAATATTATATGCTGCGTATGCCTCAAAACCTGATAAACCCCTCCAAGGGGCAAAACAACAGCAGCGCCGGCAACGACATTTTCATTATGAAACAATGGAGCCGATATTATCAAATTTCTCTTCTGTCGCCAAAAAACTCCCCATGTTGTACCCAACAATCTGGTCATTTTTTTTCCTGAACCCATTGTCTGTCCAACAATTTGTACAAGTTCATTTCTCAGCATACAATCAATTCCATTAAAATATTTCTCTTGATTGTCCCTATCTAAAACAAGAGCACAAGAAAACCCTGCCTCATATAATATCTTATCAAAATGGCATTTAAAATCTAACCTCTCAGCGTTATTCCACAATGTATCATAATTAATTAAATTGTTTTCTATCATAGATATAAAAACATGACCTTTTGATATTTCAGAACGAATTAGTTCCCTCTGTGCAGTAATAATAATTACAAAATCGATTAAAATCATTGCAAGCACTAAAAGCACGGCAAGATTTATCGCAATATTGATTTTTAATCTGTGAATAAACACATCAACCCTTATTTTAAAACCTTTGAATCTTATCATTTTGAAAAGTGTCAACGGCTGGATATCTTAATGATTCAAGCGCATTAAAACTTCTCGCTACGGTTCAAATGACAAATAATGATAGTTTTGCAAAGGTCTCATTTTGTCATAAAAACTGATCCTTTGAATCAGGAATTGGTAAAGTTGTCGAATAGAAATTTGGTAAGATTGAAACCACTCAACAACTCGAAGCAAACCAAATGGTGGCAGAACCTTATTATTAGAGGAATTATTAAAAATTAGGCGGTGATTTTTGATTAGTATAACATTATTCTAAAACACAAAGCAAGCTGCTGTGAATAAACACATATTACTTCTAATAAACACTAACCGTATAATCAAAAAAAACCCGGAATCAATAAATGATTCCGGGTATAAAAGTTTTTTCGGCAACGCCCTACTCTCCCACTCAGATTCCCGAGCAGTACCATCGGCGCAAAAGAACTTAACTTCCGTGTTCGGGATGAGAACGGGTGTTGCCTCCTCGCTATAGCCACCGAAAAAATATTCAACTTAAATTACATTTAAGTCTCCAATTTAGATATAAGTATACAAAACGTTCATATATTTGTGTCAATTATTTTGTGGCCAAGCCGCACGACCTATTAGTACCAGTTAGCTAAATATGTCGCCACACTTACACACCTGGCCTATCAACCTTGTAGTCTTCAAGGGGTCTTTAGTCCCGATGTTTCCATCGAGAAGGGATATCTAATCTCGAGGTTGGCTTCCCGCTTAGATGCTTTCAGCGGTTATCCATTCCGAACTTAGCTACCCAGCAATGCCGCTGGCGCGACAACTGGAACACCATTGGTTC
>JAFCZU010000184.1 GCA_019314185.1 Deltaproteobacteria bacterium
GTAGTTGCCGATAAAGCCTGTTGCGCCGGTGACCAGTACTTTCATATCTTTTTATCCGTAATCCATTAATTAGCCGCTGACCCACGCAGATAAACGCAGACGGTTTATTCTTTTAAGCCAAGAGCCTCTCGTTTTATCTTTAATATTTCTATCTGCGTCCGTCAGCGTCTGTCTGCGGCTAAATTAAACTATCTTTAAATCCGGTACAGCCACTACAAACTTCCCGTCCCATTCTCGGATATAACCTAACTGATCCATGATTTCATTTTTGATATTCCATGGCAGGATAATCACAAAATCCGGCCGTGTTTCTTCAATGTTCTTTTCACTGACAACGGGGATATGGCTTGCGGGCATGAACATGTCCTGTTTGTGAGGAGATACATCCGCCACAAAGCTAATGAGATCTTTTTTTATGCCGGAATAGTTAAGAAGCGTATTTCCTTTGGCTGCAGCCCCGTAAGCAGCAACTATATTCCCCTGCTTTTTCTGCTCCAGGAGAAATGAAAGAAGCGTACATTTAACCTTATCCGCCTTCTGCTGAAAATCAAGGTAATAATCTAATTTTTGCATCCCTCTTGCCGCCTCTTTTCCCAACAATGCAGCAATATTTGACGATACGGGTTTCGATTCATCCTCATGATGCCTGGCAAAGATTCTTAATGAACCGCCATGGGTTGGGAGTTGCTCAACATCAAAAATTTCGAGTCCATGTTTCTCAAATATGCGCCTTGCGGTATGAAGTGAATAGTAGGAAAAATGTTCGTGGTAAATCGTATCAAACTGATTCTGCTCAATTAGACGCATGAGATGGGGAAATTCCATAGTTACAACACCATTGTCCTTCAAGGCAACCTTGAGACCGGCCACAAAATCATTGATATCCGGCACATGGGCCAACACATTGTTTCCTATGATTAAATCAGCCTTTCCTCCTTCTTGCGCGAGCCTTTCCGCAAGGTCAGTGCCAAAAAACGCCTCTAATGTCTCAACCCCTTTTTCTCTGGCTGCCTGGGCAGTGTTAGCGCTCGGTTCGATGCCCAGACAGGCGATTTGTGTTTCCTTAAAATATTGCAGCAGATACCCATCGTTGGAAGCAATTTCGATAACGTGTGACATGGAGTTTAATCCAAGCCTGTCTATAATCATGTTCACATATCTTCTGGCATGATCCAACCAGCTTTTTGAATAGGATGAAAAATAGGCATAGTCCTCGCTGAAGATATCATCTGATTTTTTATATTCATCAATCTGGACAAGCCAGCACTTTTCACATACCATTAGTTTTAAAGGGTAAAAGACCTCCGGCTCGTTTAACTGGTCCTTTGTTAAAAAGGAATTTGAAGGAGGGGCATTGACCAGATCGATAAATTCATGTGTCAATTCATTGTGACAAAAACGGCAATACATAAAAACCTCGATAAATCAGCCGCAGAACCACGCAGATGGGCGCAGACGGTTTACTCCTCTAAACCAAGAACCATGCGTTTGATCTCTGCTTTTGGGTGTTTGAAATTGACCAGAAGACCAACCTTGATCCCTGTCGCTTTTAAATAGTTCAGGATTTGCGCCTCATGGAGTTTGCTTAAATTTTCTATTGCTTTCAATTCGAGAATGACTTTATCCTGGACAAGAATATCGGCAAAGTATTCACCAACTGCTTCTTTCTTGTAATATGCCTTGATAGGAATCTGGCTTTCAGCCTTTAATCCTCGCTCCCGCAATTCAATCATCAGCGCATTCTCATACACCTTTTCCAGAAAGCCCGCTCCCAATGTGCGACTTACCTCAAATATTGCGCCGTTAATCTGATATGTAAGATCATTAATATTTATGTCAGCGTCTTTCTGCGGCTAATTATCCTGCCAACAACGAGTGGTTCTGATCCCTTTCTGAAACATGCGTTATTCCCAATGGCCACTTTATTCCAATTTTCGGATCATCATAGCGCACGCCCCCTTCATGATCGGGGCTGTAAAACTCCGTGTGCAAATAAAGGAGTTCACAGTTTTCTTCCAATGTCTGGAACCCGTGCGCAAAACCTTCTGGAATATAAATCGTCTTCATGTTTTCCGCAGACAAAACCTCTCCGTGCCATTTCAAAAAAGTGGAAGAGTCTTTCTTCAAATCAATGGTCACATCGAATACTGACCCGCAAAGACATTTTACCATCTTGACTTCCGCCTTTGGTGGATATTGAAAATGCATTCCACGGATAGCGCCTTTCTGTTTGGTCAGTGAGTGATTAATTTGCACGATATTCTTGCCATGCAATATGTTCTGAAGTTCGCGTTGGCAGAAGACACGGGCGAATATTCCACGGTTATCTGTAACGACTTCCGGTTCAATAACAAAGGCATCTTCTAATGGGAGTTTATTGATTTTCATTCATGTCCATGTATCTAATAATATGCTCAACTCGTTGTTCATATATTTCCTTTTTTTTCATTTCATTAATCCGATACTCATCAATAGTATAACTTACAGTATCATTAAAATCTAATTTCGGCTGCCATTTCAACTTATTAACAGCTTTTGAAATATCAAGATGCAACCGGTTAGCCTCTGAAAATATATTATTTTCACTTTCACAGGAGATCCTGCCATGCCCCCAATTCTTTATCACCTTTTCAGCCAGCTCTTTTACAGTTACCATATTCTTTGAAGACGGGCCAAAATTCCATGACCCTGCAAACTCCTTTGCATTAGTATAAAGCAAAGAACCAAGTTTTAGATAGCCGCTTAATGGCTCAAGGACGTGCTGCCAGGGGCGAACCGCATTTGGATTTCTTATAATAATCGGGTCGCCTTTTTCCAGCGCCCTGACACAGTCCGGTACAATCCTGTTTTCCGCCCAGTCTCCGCCGCCGATTACATTACCCGCGCGCACAGAAGCTATGTTTGCTGAATTATCGTCATTAAAAAACGAATGGGTATAAGAAGCGATTGCCATCTCACAAGCCGCTTTTGATGCGCTGTAGGGATCGTTCCCACCTAATCTGTCGGTTTCACGATAGCCATAGACCCATTCCCTGTTTTCATAACATTTATCTGTCGTTATAATGACACCGGCTTTTACTGATTCTGTATGCCTTATTGCCTCCAACACATTAACTGTTCCAATGAAGTTGGTACTAAATGTATTGAGAGGATCTTGATAGCCTTCGAGCACAATGGCCTGCGCCGCCAAATGAAACACAATCTCCGGGCTGTATGCGTTGAATATTTTGCGAAGCGCATCATAGTCCCTGATATCCTGGTCAATATGGGTGATCCTCTTACTCAAACCGCAAACAACATAATTATCGCGGGTAGTCTGGGGAGGCAGAGATATACCCACAACATCTGCTCCCATACTAAGAAGCCAGATCGCAAGCCAGGAACCTTTGAACCCGGTATCACCGGTTATTATCACCTTCTTATCTTTGTATATGTTATCAAACATGATGTATCAGCTCATGGCTGTTAGCACGTAACTGGTGGCAAAACTAAAATACTTTTAGTGATAGTAGCTCTTGGCAACTAACAGCTATCAGCTAAGAGCCACGGGTCTATTTCCATGTTTTCCATAATGCCTTGTTTTCATTCCATAGCTTATTAAGATACTCCATATCCCTAATTGTATCCATGCAAGCCCAGAATCCTCGGTGTTTGTAAACCATCAACTGCCCCTGTTCGGCGAGTTGCTCCAAAGGCCCGATCTCAAGATCGCATGAAATATCTTCCGTCAGATAATCTAGTATTTTTCGGTTGAATACGAAAAAACCACCACTCACCATTGTTCCTCCGTTCTTTGGTTTTTCGAAGAAACTGGTCACCTCATCTCCGGACACCTTCAATTCTCCAAAACGGGTCATCGGGTTGATTCCCGTAACAGTGGCAATCTTACCGTGTGATTGGTGAAACTTCAGCAGGGCATGGATATCGATATTGGCGATGCCGTCTCCATAGGTCACCATGAAGGTTTCATCGGCGACATATCTCCCCGCTTTTTTTAATCTCGCGCCCTTTAGCGATTTTTCACCGGTATCCGCCAGGGTGACTTTCCAGCCGATCTCGTCGTGAGAATAGTGAATATAGAGATTCTCCGATCTTCCAAGCTCCAAGGTCACATCGTTATTCATCAGTTCATAATGACAAAAATAATTCTTGATCATTTCACCTTTATATCCGAGAGCCAAAACAAAATCCTGACATCCAAACTGCGAATAATACTTCATGATATGCCATAAAATCGGGCGATCTCCGATGTTGACCATGGGCTTTGGCCGGAACTCTGTCTCCTCACGTAACCTTGTTCCAAGCCCGCCACATAAGATCACAACCTTCATTCTAAACACCTCCCACAATTCAAATGTGCTCTACTACAAACCAGTTATGGTAATACGGTTTTAAAATCAGACACTTTTCTAAGACATATTTCATAAGCATCCTTCAAGTCAGTTCGTTCAGGGAAGATGAAATCAACTCCATTGTTTCTTCTTTATTTATCAGACACGATTAACTGGATTGATAGGATTAATATTTCCTCTGGAATTGGGAAAAGAAAAAAGAATCCGAGTAGATCTTGTAAATAATGTCAATAATAATTACTGCAAGTTGCAAAAGGGTGTTATTTCTCGAAGAAGTTGTAAACTCCCGCCTTTACAATTTCGGCTATATGATCTGCCAGAAGGTCTATTGTGTCAGAATCGGAATTATTACCTCGTATCTTTTTGCTATTTCCGAGCTTATATTTGATCTCGGACAGGCTCATACCTTTTTCTCTCAACTCTTTAACCTTTCCAATGATGGTAAGGTGTTCGAGGTTGTAACGCCTCTGCTTCCCACGGGTTCTGATCGGGACGATAATGCCATCCAGTTCTTTTTCCCAGAATCGGAGGGTAGGTTTAGGAATATCGAGCTTAAAACTGAGTTGCTGGATTGTGAAAAGTTGTTTCTGTGAATCCATAGGTATTATCTACGATAATGATGGAGGAGCGCTTCGCTTGAGGCTAAAGGCCGGTAGGCCCGCTCCTTTACCCTGCCTTTAGAAAGCTCCGCCCCCTGGCTTACACCCCATTTTATTTTACAACCTATTGTTTTTATGTGTTTTAATATGCCAATATTAGCCCGAGTTTCTCATGAAGAACATCAAAAGGCAGGTAAAAATAGTGAAATTTAATTAAGTTATGTCTTAAATAAAACCCTGATCGAATCTACACCCTGTTTTGAGATGCAAATAAAACCGCGTTTGATGTTCTTCACCAAAGGGATAGAGCCTTTGGCACTTTTTTTAATATCGACTGATAAAACAGTAAAATCGAAAAGCTCATCAATAGTATAGGAAAAACAGTGCGGAGCTTTAACTTTGACTTGAATTAAGCAAGAAGAATGCCAGCTTGTTTATAAAATATTTTTATCAATTATTTTAGGAAGATAGGTCTGGAAGGGAGTGAGGACAAAATAATATCGTCATTATTTTGCCGGTTTAAGTTGAAGAATTTGCCGGTTTCAACGCATAGTGCAAAGCGCATAGAGCAAGGAGTATAATATGCCATTCCATCACTCGATTTTCCTCTCAGCATGAGAGAGCGAAAAAGGAGGGGGTTGAAGAATTTGCAGGTTTGTGGGAATTGTTAGGTTCAGATTTTCTTGGCTATTTGTTTTACCTCTTCGGTTAACACGTGCTTAATCTCATCCCAATCTGAGTCCCAGATCATATTGACAGGCTTTTCTGTATCCGCCTCTTCGAAATCGAGCAGACCTTTCAAGAAAAGCATCTTGCTATAGCTAACACCCTGGTTTTCTTCCATGGCTAATTGGAGAAGAATATCTAGAGAAATTGTCTGTCTGGTCAAGCAATAGAGGTCCACGAAGTCTTTCCTATCGCCCCTGCTTCCTATAGCCATAAGTTTCATCCTGCCGATATCCCTGGCATCAGCCAGGAGAAAAGTTGTGTCTAAGTGCCTCATGTCTATCAGGGGAAATGTCAAAGGAATTGATTCTTTGATGAAATCAACCTTGATTGCTTGAATAATCATTTCCGTGTGCCGGTTAGTTTCATTCACTGTCAAACCCTTTAAGCCAGTTTTCCGGAAATAAAGCCTGAGCTGTTCGGCATTGCAATCCTTTGCCGAAAAAAAATCCAGATCTTCAGAAACCCTATGCCCCAACTGAAGGGCCATGGCGCTGCCACCTGCCAGGTAAAACTCTCCTTCTTGAAGAACAGAATGAAGCTTTTCTATTAATTCCCAAAGGGATTGGGGTAAGACCTCGGAATACATTCTTCATGCTCCAAATCTAATAGCACCTTCCAGAAATTCCTTGACCTTCGAGAAAGCAACCGACTCTGTCGAACCACCGTGGCCATCTCTTCCTGGCTATAAGTCTTTAACAAGAAGCTCACAGCCACATCGTCTCCATGTTCCATCAGACGGGCAATAATAAAACGCCTCGATTTCCCAATGTACAATTTATCGAAATCAACATCCCAAAAAAACGTCTTAAAATATCTTGGCAGAGCTTTATAAGTTTTCATACATGTTAAAGAAAACTCGAAGTACATATTGTTCGGTTCAATAATTCTCCCTAAAATCTAGATTAACTTTTTACAAGTTAAATAAAAATATCTAAAGTTATGATGT
>JAFCZU010000015.1 GCA_019314185.1 Deltaproteobacteria bacterium
ACTCATGTTTGCACCGAAGGACTCTAAATTTATTATGTGCTTTAAAATAAAAAAAAGGGGGAAACTATGAAGTCGAAAATCTTAGTTTTTTTGATGTCGCTGGCTCTTATAGCGGGGATCTTCTCCATTTATGCTTGTGGTGAAAAACCCGAGAAGAAAGAGAAAGCAAAGGTTGTTGCCGAGGAAATTCATATTGGAGCGCTAAATGATATGACCGGCGCAACATCGGACGTTGGCAAGGATTATGCCTTAGGAATTGCCGAAGCAGTTCATTATATTAATGAAACTGGCGGAATCAACGGGAAACAGATTAAGCTGCACCAGTTTGACTATGGTTATCGTATTCCTGAAGCTCTCACAAAGTATAATCTGTTTAAGCAATTAAAATGTGTAGCTGTTCTTGGGTGGGGTACAGGGGATACTGAGGCTTTGGCACCTACTGTTGCGAGAGACAAGATTCCTTATGTATCGGCTTCATATTCCGGGCACTTGTGCGATACCGGTAAAACTCCGTATAACCTTTTCTTTGCAACAGACTATTCAACCCAGGTTCGGGGATTAATAACAGCCTGGTTTGACAAAAAATGGCCGAAGCATCCTGATTACGGCAAACGGAAACCAAGAATTGCCGCCTGTTATATGTTTGCTTCAGCTTTCAGCAGTGCATCGATTAAGGCTTATAAGGATCAGGCAGAGATCCTCGGTTTTGAAGTAGGTGCGGACCAGGATGTGTCGCTTTTTGCCATTGACACAAAGAGCCAGATCCTCGCTTTAAAAGAATTCAAGCCGGACGTGGTTTTGCATACAAACACGGTTATGTCTGTTGCCGCTACCCTGCGTGACGCCTATGCACTGAAATTGGGGGCAGATCATATAATTAAAAACTGGGGTTTTGATGAAAACCTTCCAAGGCTGGCAGGGCTGGCAGCTGAAGGCGCGATTGGATGCGCTCCGTGGGCTTTTTTCGGCCAGGATGTTCCTTTAATGGACAAGGTTGTAGAATATGCTGAGAAATACAATCCAGGAATTCCGCTTGAAAAAAGAACCATCCATACTGTGCAGGCCTGGGCAAACGCATTGGGACTTGCAGAGGCCTTAAAGCGCGCTGACAAGGCCGGTGATTTAAGCGGTGAATCTATTTTGAAAAACGGTTTTGAAACCATGGTTAACTATGAAGTTGGTTTGGCTGTAGCGCCTGCAACCTTTACGGCAAAAGATCACAGATCGCAAAGCGAAGCAAAGATCTATCAGTGGAAAGACGGTAAGTTCAGTATGATTGCCGAAGTGGACCTGAAAAAGAGATGGCCGGAAAAGTGGGCCAACGAGTGGTTGGGATGGTAAGATTATTTATAGGTTTCCAAGGGAGGTCTTAAGGTTTTGTCTCAGGATGAAATGATCTTAAAGATCAATAATATTGAAGTTAAATACCATGAGGTTATACTGGTTATAAAGGGCGTTTCCATCGAGGTTCCCAAAGGTGGCATTGTCGCCCTCCTTGGCGCTAATGGAGCCGGTAAAAGTACGACCTTAAAGGCTGTTTCCGGTTTGTTAAATCACGAAGACGGTAAGGTTACAGACGGTTCCATTGAATTCATGGGAGAACGCATTGACAAGATGCGTGCCGAGAAGATAGCCAGGATGGGTATTGTTCAGGTAATTGAAGGGCGCAGAGTGTTTGAACATCTTACGGTTGAACAGAACCTGAAGGTGGGCGCCCACATGAAAAAGAAGGGGGGCAGGTCCATCAAGGAAGGGTTGGAGATGGTATATAACTATTTCCCCAGGCTTAAGGAGAAGCGAAACGAAATCGCTGGATTTATCAGCGGTGGAGAACAGCAGATGACGGTTGTGGGCCGAGCCTTAATGACCAGCCCCAAACTGATTCTTCTCGATGAGCCTTCCATGGGTCTTGCGCCTCTTCTCATTCATGAAATTTTCAATATTATTATCCGGCTTAATCAGGAGGAGAAGATCTCAATTCTTTTGGTGGAACAAAATGCTAAATTAGCCTTAAATGTTGCTCCTTATGCCTATGTGATGGAGAACGGCCGAATAGTTATGGATGATACAGCGGAAAAGCTTCGGCAGAATCCTGATATAAAAGACTTCTATCTTGGTATGAAGGATCATGGCGGCCGAAAGAGTTTTCGTGATGTTAAGCATTATAAACGTAGAAAGAGATGGCTTGCTTAAGTTTTAAGTGAGCTAAAGTTAATGAGTCGCTGCGCTCCGTTTTTTTATAAAACAGACAGAATACCTTAACTTTAGTCACTTTAGCTCACTTTAGTCACTTGTAACTTCTTGATGAATAAAGAAATTCTCTGTGTCCTGGTTGCATTTGACAAAACATTTTATATGTAAGGGAGAATTAAAATGGGTAAGAAATCATTTATATTAATAGCTTTTAGTTTTGTTGTTATAGCTGCAATGTTGTTTGGGTGTGGCGAGAAGAAGGCTCAGGGACCCACCGAGCAGAATTTTAAGGCCCCGATAGTTACGTTAAAGTCGGTAGAAGTGGCTCATTACTGGGGATGGTGGTATTTTTCGAGCAAAGTTGCGCCAACCAAAGGGGCTGCCGGCAACTACGGAGCTCCTCTTGATCTTGCCTTTGTATTCGATGTTCAAAATCCAAATTCCTATCCAATTTTAATGGATAGTTTAAAATTTACTGTCGCTTTTGATGAGTTTGATCTTAACTCACTCAGCTCCATGGAAACTCAGTGGATACCAGCAGGCAAGACAAACCAGTTACGGGTTCATGGAATGTTTGACGGAAGGCAGTCGTTGCTGAGTCTGCTTGTCACAGGCGGGTTTAAGTTAAAGGAAAAGGGAGTGGGAGCTTTTGATCAACTTGAAAAGTGGTGGGTTGGAGTTCCTGAGTTTACCTTTCCGATCAGTGTGAAGGAAGGAGCCGCCGTTTTCAAGGCAGATGGTTTGACCAAGGTTGCTGTCTTTACCGGCACATTTCCAAAATAAACAACCGATAAGAGTTAAAAATGGTAAATAGAGACCTTTGAAATTTTTTGCATTTTTCAAAGGTCTCTATGTTTGGAGGCTAATTTCTTATGGGGCTTTATGATTTTACAATTTATGATCTGATCAATCGCAATGCCGTCTGTTTCGGAGGCAGGCAGGCCTGGTTTGAGGTTGATGATAATAGAACTTTAACATTTGCTCAGTACAAGGAAATGGTTGATAGACTTGCATGCGGTTTGCAGGAAGCCGGTATTCAAAAAACGGATCGCATCGCAGTTCTGGGGAAAAACAGCCTTGAGTATTTTTTACTGTATGGAGCGGCTGCCGCAATAGGGGCAATTGTGCTGCCGATTAACTGGAGGCTCTCTGCAGATGAAGTAAAATTTAATCTGAATGATTGTGCGCCTGAAATTCTCTTTGTTGATAAAGAGTATAAGGAATTAATAAAAGGTATTCAGGAAAAACTTCCTTCAATTAAGAAGTCTTATAACCTCAAACCAGGTGGCGGCGAATTCCTTGATTTTGAATCCCTGATGGATAATCAGGGAGATTTCAAACCAATAGATATTTCATCAGATGACGGCTTTGTCATTATTCATACTGCGGCTGTAGCCGGAAGATATAGGGGGGCTTTGCTTAGCCACGCAAATCTGTTGTGCGCCGATATGCATTTGAATTGTCATTTAAATATGACGCCTGATGATGTTCATTTGAATCTATTGCCTCTTTTTCATGGGGCCGGGCTTTTTATGGTGACAAACAGTTTTCATGCAGGAGCTCTGAATATCAATATGAGTAAATTTGACGCTGCAAGAGCTGTTGAACTTATTGAGGAGAAAAAGGTCTCGGTACTGTTTGACTTTACTCCCATTCTTTCTTCTATTCTTAAGCACCATGAAAAAACAGGAAAGGATATCAAAACACTCAGAGTTGTGCCTGGGATTGATACACCTGAAGCTATTGAAAAATATCAGAAAGTAACCGGCGGAACTTTTTATAGTCTTTACGGTCAGACAGAGACATCTTGCTTTGTAACTTTTGGTCGATACAACGACAGGCCTGGTTCAGCGGGAAAGATGTTACAGCTCACAGAAATAAGGATAGTAGATGATTATGACAATCCCCTGCCAACAGGTCAGACAGGTGAAATCACTGTAAAAGGGCCTGTGGTCTTTAAAGGATACTGGAATCTTCCAGAAGTAAATAAGCATACCTTTCGTAACGGATGGCACCATACAGGCGATCTTGGCCGTTTTGACGAGGACGGTTTTCTCTGGTATGCAGGCCGGACACCGGAAAAGGAGCTTATCAAGCCGGGCGGTGAAAATGTTTATCCATTTGAAGTAGAGAAGGTAATACTTATGCATCCGGCTGTTGATAAAACCGTTGTTTTTGGCGTCTCTGACTCAAAGTGGAAAGAAGGGATCAAGGCTGTATGCCTGCTAAAAGAAGGCCAAAGCCTGGAAGCTGAGGAACTTATCAATTTTGTTGGAGAACGCATAGCAAGATATAAAAAACCTCAATACGTGGAGTTTGTTGCGGAGTTGCCTTTACTTAAGGACGGATCATTAGACAGGGCTAAAATAAAAGAGCTGTATGGAGACACGCAGGAGTAGAAAAATGGTTAGAATAGAGATATCACTTTTTCTAAAGAATGTTCCCGGAGAATCAGGGAAACTGGCATCAATGCTTGAAAAGGAAGGGATTAACTCAAGTTTCGCACCCTTTAATTTAGCCAAAGGGTTAGACGGCAAGGGTTAAAAATAAATTTTAAGGCGAAATATACTGCCTGTGGTTTTTACAACGGCGCCAATCAATTAATATAAGATTGATGCTTAATACACTATTAAATTAAATATGTTATATCTCCTTTGCGCCTGATCATAATGTATGTTGCACAGGTTGCCGGTTACAAAATATAAGCAAATGATTTCGCTGTAAAAATGTTATTTTCAACCCTTACCGTCTTGATATTGATAGAAATCAAGGGTGCGAAACTTGAGGGATTAATATTAACTATGTTTACGGCTCTGTCTCATCTCAAGAAGCAAAATGCCTTTTTGTGTTCTGCCCGGAAGATATAGAGCTTGCAGATAGAATCTTCAAAGAGTAAACAGTTGAGATAGAGTATAGGAGGAAACATTGAAACTGCGTATCATATTGTTTTCATTAGTTTTGTTCTTTCTTGCAAACTCAGGATGGACGGAGGAGGCTGGAGAAGAGTGGTTTAAAAAGGGAGTTGAAAGCATTAAAGCGGAGAATTATAAGGAGGCTGTTTACTACTTTAAAAAAACTATCGATCTTCATCCAAATCATCTGCCGAGTTATAATAATTTAGGCTATCTTTATAATATTATGGGTAAGTGGGATGAGGCAATCGAAACATATAAAAAAGCCCTTGATATAAATCCTAACGATGTCCGTATCCATCACGACCTTGGATTTTCATTGTATAAAAAGGGAATGTTTGATGAAGCAATTGCCCACTTAAAAAAAGCCATTGCTCTGAATTCTGAATTTGAACCTCCATATCATATCTTAGGAGTTATTTATCTTGAGAAAAAGATGTTTAATGAGGCGGTTTCTGTACTCAAAAAGGCTTTGGAATTTACGCCTGACTATCCTGCAGCGTATCGTGATCTCGGGCAGGCATATAAAGAAGTCGGCAAAAATATTTTAGGTGCCGATCATTATTATCAGGCCGGCATTCTTTATTTGAAAGAAAATAATAGAGAAGAGGCATTAATTGCCTATAAAAACATTCTTTACTGCTCTAAGGAAATCGCTGCTGTTTTTTTAAAAAAACTTTATCCGGCCAAAGAAGCTTCTGAACCAACAATGTTGTTGTCTTCCAAAAAGAAAAATCAATGGTATACCCTGCTCACCAAAATGAATATTCGAAAAGACCACTCTTCCGATAGTAAAAATATTGGTCAATTAGATAGAGATATAGAATTTCAAATAATCCGGGAAGCGCCGGATAATACCCCACTTAATTCCTGGTATCTTATAAAAACCAAAACAGGATTTAGCGGTTGGTTATGCGGAGTTTATAAAGGAATTGTTAAATATGAAATCGCTGCTGAACGTAAAATGCCATAATTTTCAATTTGTTAGGGGAGCAGCATACATTACGAGCAGGCGCAAAGGAGATGTAACATATTGAATTTAATAAAGTACCAGGCATCTATCTTATAGTTGTTGATTGGCGCAGTTATAAAAAACCACAGGCAGTATACTTCGCTTTAAAATTTATTTTTAGCCCTTGCCGTCTAACGTTTTGGATAGATTAAAGGGTGCGAAACTTGAGTTATTACTTGCAAAAGCTACATCACCGGAAAATATCCTGTGAATAGTTCCCTGATTGTCTTTCAGGATTAAAATCCCGTCATCATCAACATCCAGCACTTTTCCGATATATTTTTTACCGATTATATCAACCACGATTCTTTGTCCAACGATATTTGCAAGTTCTTTCCATCGGCTCATAATCGGTTCAAAACCGTTTTCATTGAACATCTCGTAATATTTCTCATAAAATTGCAGGTATGCTTGAACAAGTTTGATTCTCGAAAAGGGCTTTCCTGTTTCTACTAAAATTGAAGTGGCTCTTTTCTTTACTTCTTCGGTAGAGCTTTTAAAAGATGTGTTAACATTCAGCCCAAGACCCACAACAATATAATTTACTCTGTCCATTTCCGTACTGATCTCAGTAAGAATGCCTGCTATTTTCTTTCCATTTATGAGAATATCATTCGGCCACTTGATCCTGACATCTAATTGAGTGAGTGAAAGCAGCGACTCAGCAACAGCAACAGCAGCCATAAGAGTTATTTTTGGCGCCTTGACAGGAGATATGGCGGGCCTTAAGATAAGAGACGCATAAATCCCGTCACCAAACGGTGAAAACCAGTCTCTTCCCCTCCTCCCTCTTCCTTTTGTCTGCTTTTCGGCAACAACCACAGTTCCTTCAGGCGCGCCATTAGATGCTAAATCCTTTGCCCTTGTATTGGTTGAATCCGTCTCCCGGAAATAAATGATATCTTTTTTTCCAAAAACAGATGTGTTCAGCTTTTCCTGTATTTCATCCGCTATCAACAGGTCAGGAACCTTAACAAGAAGATATCCCTTTTTCGGAGATGATTCTATAACATAACCATCTGCTTTTAACTTGCCGACATGCTTCCATATGGCGGTCCGGCTGACCGACAATCTGTTACTTATCGACTGCCCGGAGATCCACTCTCCTTTTTGCTCTTTCAGGCATAAAAGCAATTTATTCTTTGTAGCCACGATAGATAACCTTTGTGATGTTTTTTACATCACGTTTGTCAACCAGTAATTAATATTGGTTGACAAACGTCTTTCTGTTTGTTTTTGTAAACTTCATTCCATTTGTTTCAAAAGGAAACTCCATGTTCAACAAAAAGATAATTAGCATAACTGAAAAAAATATGAAAGAGGCAGAATATTCTGTTTCTTACGAAGATGCTTGTGAGCTTGCTGTTCTTCCTGAAAAGCACGTTCCGGATTTAATAGTATGCGCCAATAAGATCAGAACTAAATTCAAAAAGGATAATATCTTTACATGTTCTATAATTAATGCCAGATCCGGTTTTTGCTTAGAAGACTGCGCCTTCTGCGCGCAATCAGCCCATCACAGTACCGGAATTGATACCTACCCATTATTAAGCGAGCAAGAACTTGTAGATAATGCCATTCGTATGCACGAGGCAGGCGCCGTCAAATACTCGATGGTAACCAGCGGTTACATGCTCACGAACAAGGATATTGAGACCATTGGCCGGGCAGCAGCAATTATAAAGAAGAAAACCGATCTCACAATCTGCGCCTCACTTGGCATGCTGACTGAATCGATGGCAGAACAACTGAAAGAGAGCGGCATTACAACCTATCATCACAATCTGGAAACCGCCCGGAGTTACTTTGGAAAAATTTGCACCACGCATGATTATGATGAAGACATACAGACGGTCAAGCTAGCCGGATCAGCGGGTCTTAAGGTCTGCTGCGGGGGAATACTGGGACTGGGTGAGACGTGGGAGCAGCGGGTAGAGCTGGCTTTTACTCTAAAGGAGCTCGATGTCGATTCGATACCGATAAATTTTCTCAATCCTATTCCAGGCACCAGGTTGGAAAAGAGGCCCCTGATGTCACCTCTTGAAGCATTAAAGTCTGTCGCTCTTTTCAGGTTTATAAATCCCGAAAAGGATATAACCATATGCGGCGGCAGAGAAGTAACTCTCAGGGACTATCAATCCTGGATATTTATGGCCGGCGCAAACGGTTTGATGCTTGGCAACTACCTTACCACAAAAGGGCGAAGCATAAAGATGGATATGGATATGATTGAGGGATTGAGGGATTGAGGGATTTGATGGAGTTAAATGGAGAATCTGCGTAAATCTGCGTAATCTGTGGATGGGATTGATGGATTGGAAATGAAAGCGGAAAATATGAACAGACAACTGGAAATTGATAGCAAAAGATACATCTGGTACCCTTTCACCCAGATGCAGGACTATGCGGCAGAAGATCCGCTTATAATAGAAAAGGCAGAAGGATGTATCTTAAAAGACATTTACGGAAATGAATATATAGATGGGGTTTCATCGTTATGGACAAATGTACACGGGCACAGAAAAGAGAGACTCGATCTTGCCATAAAAAGACAGCTCGATATGATCGCGCACTCTACTCTCCTTGGTCTGTCCAATGTTCCCGCCATCCGATGCGCCAAAAAATTGATCGAAATAGCTCCAAAAGGACTGACAAGGGTCTTTTATTCGGACAACGGCTCCACTTCTGTGGAGATAGCCCTTAAGATGGCCTTCCAGTATCAGCAACAGGCTCCTCACGGAGATCCGGGCAAAACAAAATTTATCTCCATGACCAATGCGTATCATGGAGATACCATCGGTTCTGTAAGCGTGGGAGGTATTGATCTGTTTCATGCAGTATAC
Source organism: Deltaproteobacteria bacterium (assembly GCA_019314185.1). The sequence continues at coordinate 8,961 of JAFCZU010000015.1, forward strand.
GGCCCGCTTCTCTTTGACTCTTTTAAGGCCGAATCCCCTTATTGTTATCGATGCGCCTTTGGGAAATCATATCCTTCATGCGATTTTGAATGCTTAAAACAGATGGAAGGCTTGATGAAGAAGCATTCTCACGAGGTTGCAGCACTTGTGATTGAGCCTCTGGTTCAGGGAGCTGCTGGAATTCTGGTTCAGCCTCCGGGTTATTTAAAAAAGGTAAGAGAACTTTGCGCCAAATATAATATTCTCATGATTGCGGATGAAGTTGCAACAGGTTTTGGAAAAACAGGAAAGATGTTTGCCTGTGAGCATGAAGGGGTAACGCCGGATATAATGGCTCTTGCCAAGGGAATTTCCGGAGGTTATCTTCCTCTTGCAGCTACCTTGACCAGTGAAGAAATCTATCAGGGGTTTTTAGGAAGATACGAAGAATTTAAGACATTTTTTCACGGACATACCTACACGGGAAACCCGCTTGCCTGCGCGGCAGCCGTTACCAATATGGAGATATTTGAAGAAGAGCATGTAATAGAAAATCTTGCGAAAAAGATCGAACACCTTGCAAACAGGTTGAAGGCTTTTACATCTCTGGCACACGTCGGAGAAGTGCGTCAATGCGGAATCATGGTAGGCATAGAGATCGTTGCGGACAGGGATTCAAAAGAACAGTTCCCTCCGGAAGAAAGGATCGGCCGGAGAGTGATAAAGGAGGCGCGAAAGCATGGTCTTATAATAAGACCTCTCGGCGATGTAATTGTCCTTATGCCCCCCCTTGCTATTTCAATAGATGAGATCGACAAATTGTGCGAAATTACATACGAATCAATACAAACGGTTACGGAATCATGAATGGAATTTTTTTCTTTGACCCGGCGGACAGGATTTATGCAGACCATTTTCCCGGAAATCCTGTTGTGCCCGGAAGCCTGATTGTGCATGCATTCATGGAAGCAGGCAAAAAAATCGGATTTACAAAGGGATGTGGAGCAGAAAATTTCAGATTCAAAAGATTCATCTCTCCCGGCGAATATCCTTATTGTATTCAATTCCAGCCAAACTGCTTAAAGTGCGAACTTTATCACGAAGATAAAACCGTAGTAAGCGGGACATTGAAAACATGAAACTTAAGTTTTCAGGCAGACGTGCTCTGATAATTGGAGGAAGCTGCGAGATCGCCATTTTTTTGGCCGAACGCATGATCAAAGCTAAACTTTTCCCGATTTTGACTTACAGAAACGAAAAAGGATTGAGAAATATATCGGAAAGATTGCGCTCATTTGCGGGAAAATACGAATCCTTTCTACTCGACTTTGCAAACATAGCTTCACTCGATTCCATGTTCTGCCGGATTAATGATGATCTGGATTTTCTGGTCGATTTTGCACATGGTGATATGGAAAGTCTTATTGCTTCTGCAAACAAAGATGATATCTGCCGTTACTTTGCGGAAAATGTCTCCTTTCGTGCAAAAATACTGAAAAAGGCGGGAAGAGCTATGCTGAAAAAGAGAAAGGGCCGGCTTATTTTTATCTCTTCATCAGCAGCAGACAGGCCAAACCCCGGCCAGGGATTTTATGCTGCTGCAAAGCTGGCATCAGAGGCTCTTTACAAAAACCTCGGGCTGGAACTGGGATGCCGCGGGATCACCACGGTAACGCTGCGCCCAGGTTATATTGATACCGGGCGCGGCAGAAGGTACATGCAGGTGCATGAAAAGGAAACTCTCAATATGGTGCCGATAAGAAGAGCTCTTACTTGCAAAGAGGTGGCGGAAACCATCCTCTTTTTTCTTTCCGACAGCGCCGGCAGCTTCAATGCCACCGAAATTTGCATGGATGGCGGGCTGACAGCCGGTAAATAGCTGAACTATTACGTGGAGTACAAATGGATATTTTTGGAAACATAAAGAAGATACTTGGAGAGCTGCTCGATATTGAAGAGAAAGAAATCATGCCGGAGACTTATATTGTCAGGGACCTGGGAGCTGAATCTATCGACTTTCTGGAGCTGGCTGTGGCGCTAAATTCCAGATTTAAAATAGAAATAGATGATGATGAAATCTTTCTCAGAAAGCTGCGGGTATATTTGACGGAAGCAGAGCAGGAGAAAAGAGACGTTCTTTTATATCTTGCGGGAAAGTTTCCATTTCTTTCAGAGGAGAGAATAAAAGAGATCACGGCAGATCTTGATGGCGGCCCTGTTCTCAAAGTAAAGGATCTGATCAGTTATGTGTTTTGGCGGTGTAAATGAAACCATGTCACTTTCAGACAGTCTCATAAACAAAAGAAGAAGTATAAGAAAGTATAAGGCTGATATGCCTCCGGATGAGTGGATCAACAGGATGCTTCAGTCTGCTCTCATGGCGCCCTCTCCTTCAAACAGCCAGCCGGTTCGCTTTATCCGGATCAGCTCTTCAAGAGCAAGAGAAGATCTTCGCAGTGCAATGGTTAAAGGCTATCAAAGATTTCTGAAGGCGGCAAAAACATGTGACAATTCAAAAAGACTGAAGAACCGGATCAATACCTACTGGCGGTTTTCTGAGTTTATGTTTGATGCACCTGTGCTCTTTGCCGTGGGAACTGTTGCGCATGCAGGCAGTTTTTCAAAGAAGCTCTTTGAGGCAAAGATAGTTGCAGAGGATACCAGAGGTGAGATTGACATAAATATTACGGTAGGACTTGCTCTAAAGGGATTTCTTCTCAAAGGAGAAGAGTTTGGGCTTGGCACATGTATTCTAAGCGCACCTCTTGTTTTTGCTTCAAACACAGAGAAAATTTTCAAGCTGAAAGATATAAAGATCAAATGCTTTGTTGTTGCCGGCTTCCCGGATGAAACTCCCCTCCCCATTGAAAGAAAAAAAGTATCTGAAATTTACAGTGAGATATAGATGCAAAGAAGAGTTGCCATTACTTCCGTTGGTGTTTTTTCTTCTCTCGGTTTTACTCCGGAGCAGATCATAGATAATCTAAAGAATAAAAACGTCTTCTTTGAAAGATCTGTCTTTGATGAGAGTCTGGTCATTTGCCCAACAAGAGACTTTGAAATTAAAAATTCCACCGGACCATTCAAAGAGAGGCGTTATTTGAACCGCGGAGCGCAGTTTTGCGCAGCATCAGCCATGGAGGCTGTAAAGAATGCAAAAATCAGCAGGGAGTTAGCGGCAAAAGCCGGTCTGTTTGTCGGAACCGGCCCAAATCTCGATATCGGCGGAGAATTCCCCGAAGTCCGGGATGGAGATATAGATCGCAAGGACCTTATGGCCCTCTGGATTCTAAGGTTTCTTCCGAATACGGCAGCTTCCGCTATAGCCGGATTGACCGGAATCCATGGAGAAAACTTTACCATAAATACCGCCTGTTCCGCTTCCCTGCAGGCTATAGGAGAGGCCTTTCGGAAGATAAAAGACGGTTATCTAAATCTGGCCTTTGCCGGCGGAGGTGATTCGCGGCTCTGTCATGGAGGCACTCTTGCATATAAAAAAGCTCGTGCTCTTTTTATCGGAAACACAAGCCCTGAAAAGGTGAGCCGCCCTTTTGATAAAAACAGAAAAGGGTTTGTTCCAGGGGAGGGTGGCGCTTTTTTCCTGCTGGAGGAACTGGAGCATGCACAAAAGCGGGGGGCGAAAATCTATGCGGAAGTTTGCGGTTTTGGAAGTTCAATCGATGGATATAATATGACTGCTCCGGATCCTGATGGAGAATGGGGAGAAAAGGCAGTGCGTGCCGCTCTGCAGGAAGCAGGAATGTCTCCCTGTGAGATTGATGTTGTTTCTGCGCATGGAACAGGCACACTTCTTAATGATTCCATGGAAGCAAACCTGATAGATCGCATCTATGGAAAACATTCCCCTCTTGTTATTGCGCTGAAATCATGGATCGGGCACATATCCGCGGCATGCGGCGCAGTGGAGCTGGCAATCTGCCTTGTCTGTATGCAGAATAATTATCTTCCTGAGATAAGAAACCTGAAAGAACCATGTCATTTACAAATTAACTTTGTCCTAAAGGAACAGAAATATTCTACAGATGCGCTACTGGTGGAAAACTTCGGCTTCGGCGGCCAGAACAGCGCACTTATTATTAAAAAATGAAGTAGCAGTTCAGCCACGAATTGACACAAATGGACTCGAATATAGACAAAATCCTGTATAAAGATTTATCATATTTAGTCGAGTAGTTAAATAGTCGAGTTGTAAGGGTGCTTGAACCATTCGACTAATCAATCACTTGACCACTCGACCAACTGTGAGCGAAGCAAACCAAAGAAAGGCTTAAATACGAAAGATTTGGTTCAACAGAATTTATTAGGGCGTTATTTGTGTAAATTCGTGTTCATTCGTGGCTGAATAATTACAAAAATGGAAAGAATAACAATAAATACCGGCTTAAACGGCTTTAGTCTCGTTGATGGAATTACCGAAGTTGATGCTGCAAATATAAAAGGGGTCAAACATTTTTCTGATGCCCCCATATATTTGGGCATTGAATCTCTTGCACAGATAGGGGCCTGTCATGTCCGTTTTCTTGCCTCCTTTGAAAGACATGCATTTCTGCTGAAGATCATCCGCTGCAAAGCACATATGCAGCAGATCTTAAATGGCGCTTATCTTCTTTGCGGGACATTGATAAGCCGGAGCAAATCAGCATCGGTCTATAAATTGTATGCTAAAAAAGGAGATAAACTTCAAATTGAGGGAGAGTTTTTATACGCAACTGTCGATTACAACTCTATTTTCAAGAAGGAAATATTACAAAAGCATTACAGGAACTTGTTTTCATGTTTGAAGAGCGATTCAAAAACAGATTGATGCTCCATCGGCAGGCTGGACTCAGGCGAAATCCACCTGAAATAAGTGAAAGAGAGGGGAAATATCTTTATATCAACAACAGAAGAGTATTGAATTTTGCATCCAATGACTACCTTGGCCTTGGCGTTTCAGAGGAACTGAAAGAGAAAGTTGCTAAAAATTTCTTGAAATACAGCACATCTTCTTCTTCATCACGGCTTGTTTCAGGCAATTATTCCATTATAAACCAGGCGGAAAAGGAATATGCCTCCTTTTTCGGGTATGATGATGCTCTCTTTTTCCCAAGCGGCTATCAGGCAAATCTGGGGATTATTTCAACGTTTTTCGAAAAAGAGGACATAATAATTTTTGACAAACATATCCATGCAAGCAGTGTCAAAGGTATAAGCTTAAGTGGAGCCAACTTCTACGGATATAATCATAATTCCATGCCCCATCTCAGAAAGAGGCTGGAAGCAAACAGACAAAAACAGGTCGCTGTTCTGACAGAGTCACTTTTTAGCATGGACGGTGATTTTTTGGATGTTCATAGGTTTGGAGAGCTCAAAAGAGAATATGGGTTTCTGAGTATTGCTGATGAAGCTCATGCATTCGGAGCAGTAGGTAAAAACGGCTGCGGTATTGCTCGCGGGGCAGCAGACATTGCAATCGGAACATTCGGCAAAGCATTCGGTCTTTTTGGTTCATTTGTGCTGCTGCCCAAAGGATTTAAAGAATACCTTTTTAATTTTTCTTCTCCCCTTATATACAGCACAACCCTTCCTGAAGCGCATGCTGCATCAGCCATAGACCTGCTGAAGATTATTTCTCGCTCCGAAGAGAGAAGAAAACACCTGCGAAAAGTAAGCCGTATCATGAAGGAAGGTCTGAGACGTAAAGGATTTCGTGTAACCGGAGACGCTCATATCCTTGCCCTCGAAATCGGCGAAGAGGCCAGGGCAGCAGGAGTATCACAAAGCCTGCTTAAAAAGAATATATTTGTTCCTCCGGTCAGATACCCTACAGTGCCGATCGGCAGGGCCATATTGAGAATCAGTATGACCGCATTGCATACCGAAGAGGATATAAGATTTTTTGTTGATCTGCTTCCTGTCCCGTAGGTTTGTAAAAATTATGATAAAGCAGCCAGAAAACATATTTGTAGTTGGAACCGATACTGGCGTGGGAAAGACTGTACTTTCACTGCTGCTCATGCAATTCTTTTACGCAAAAGGATATACGCCCTTTTACCTCAAGCCGGTGCAAACCGGATGCATGGATTCCAATGATATCGACAGCGACGCCAGGTTTATTTACAAGCATGTAAAACATCTAAAGGGAAAAGACCCTGCCGATTCAGTTATATATTGCTTCAAGAACCCCAAGGCTCCCTACTTTGCCGCTCGTGATGAAAAGAAAAAAATAGATTTGAATGTGATAGAAAAGGTTGTAAATGAAAAAAGTCTTCTTTTTTCTCCTCTTGTTATCGAGGCGGCCGGAGGGCTTCTTGTGCCGGTCAGTGAAAAGAAGCTGATGGTAGATATGATTAAGTCGGCAGACGCCAGACCGGTTATCGCCGCCCGTGCAGAACTGGGAACAATAAACCACACCCTTTCTGCCATTGAGAGCTTGGGCAATAGAGGAATAGCGCCAGCGGGAGTTGTTTTTATCGATTCAGGAGAGAAATATACGTCAAAAGATATGATCAAGGAAAATATTGAGGCTGTTGAAAGATTCTCCGGTATAAAAGTCAGTGGAGTAATCAGCAAAATTCAAAACTTCGCAAAACCGGGTCAGGATTCTTATCGAGTTGTTGAAAATCTATTTGTAAGTGTCCTTGCCGGCTGACAGCTTGATTTTAAACCGCCAGGCACAGTACCAGTCATCAGGATGTGCGTCAGGGGGACAGCCTATGCACTCTGTAATGATCCTGGAATCAACAGCTCTTGCAAAGGATGTATATTCAACAATTCCTCCTGATTTGCACGGGTAATCATCAAGCCCTTTACGTTTTCGTGCTGACTGAACGCGGCACTCATTCATCTGAAATATAAAACTGTCGGGTCCTTCATCAATTATGGATTGAGTATTAACGCAGGAATAGAGACGAAAATTAAGCGCTCTTTTTAAACCTTCAAGCCCGGGATTTTCAGGAAGGCTAAGAAATTTTTTTATTGACCAGGCTTCGAATGGAGAAAAATGCGCCCAGCAGGAATCATTGCACCGCTTGGCATCGTTCATGCCGCCTGTAAATTCTACTGCTTGAAACCATACGCCGTCATTTGCAAGCCAGTTTAACGCAACACTGTCCATAAGCTCCTGAATCGATTCTTCCGACATTTCCAGCAAAGGCGCCGGCAGATCATCTTTCATTTCAAATCCAAGAACTTTGGAAAGCCTTTTCATCTGGTAACCGCAGCTTTTTTTAGATGCATTTCCCAGCGTTTCAAGGGCCCTTTCCATGCCCATCTGATGCTTTATCTCGGCAAACCAGAGACCATAATGAACTATTATCCGGTGAAACATGTCAAGAACAAGACGTGCCTTATCTTCATGGTTAAGACCTTCAGGTGTTTGGGCTGTTTCAAGCATCAACAAGTCTCCTTTAACCGCAACTACTTCACGTAGACAGGCTGAAGCTGTTTAGACTGAAGGCTGAAGGGGTCAGAAGAGCATGATTGCCGTATTTTGGCGCAAACAACTGATTCTTGCACCAAACATGGCTTCAAAATGCGCTTTTTCCTGACAGTCTTCAGCCTTCAGCCTATCAACCTGAGTAGTTACAAAAAACTTTCACCACAGAGTACACAGAGCGCACAGAGATTTTCCATAAAAAAAGAAGGGCTTTTTTTGTGATTTCTGCGGTAAAAGCAAATTTATTTTCAAACAGCTTCATTTAGTTTCTTGTAATTTCATATTTTCTGCGATATTTTTCAGGCAATACAGCTCTGGGATTCCAGTCAGCAGGAATCTTTTGACCGGGTTCTTCGCCTGATTTTATCTTTCTTTCTTTTAGTCCTGGTCTGGCAAATTCCTTATGTCCTTCTTTTAAAGTCCGGCCATTGATTATAGCATCAGAACGGAGCCTCCGACCAATTGTCTTTTCCATCTGCCTGCCAAGCCACAGGATGCGGTCAACATCATATCCATGTTCAATTCCCATTTCGTCAATTTGAACCAGCGTATCTTCAAGTGTGATCAGGCCTACATATCTGGGGTCTTTATAATAATAATCTCCGGTGCCTTTGGTTGGGCAGTCGTCCAGAAAGTTGGCAGGCTGTCCTCCCAGCCCTCCAACGGTAGCCTCAAAGTTTGCAACCCCTGCTTGCAATGCGGATAGAACAGATGCCGAAGCTATCCGCTTTGTCTCATGGAAATGGGCGATATGTAGTGATGGATCGGGGATTTCATCAAGTATCATGGAAAAATAGCGGTAAACATCAGGAGCTGAAGCGCTGCCGTCGTGGTCTGCATGTTCAATGTCATGAGCTCCGATTTCCAGCCATCGTTTTGAGAACTCAACAGCATCCTTCATATCAGTAGCACCGCCAATTGGACTTCCCCATATAGTGCTGACAGTTCCGCACATCTTTATGCCTGCGTCATTACATTTTTTTATGCATCTCTCCGCCTCTTTCCAGTAATCCGGAAGAGTTGTTCCCGAGTTTGCAAAATGATGCTTTTCTTCTGTGGAAACCATCATCAAAAGGCGATCGGGGCCAATCCCTTTTTCTTTTAACATAATAGCACGGTTAACCGCAGATTCACGAATTGTAATGGCTGTCAGACATATATCATCATAATTCACGCCATTTCTTTTGCATCGTTTTTTAAACCGATCCCCTCTCAGGTGTTTAAACAGATCTTCCGCATCCCTGAACTGAGGCATTAAAAACTCGCTCCCAAGATTGGTTACTTCAATATGCCTGCAGCCGGCAAATATCAGCTCTTCAAGATAAAATATTTTTGCCGCAGTGGAAATGAATTTTTCTTCATGCTGAAATCCGTCCCTGATCGTTATATCGCCGATAGTTACCTTTCTTGGCATTTTGGGAAAAATCTTCCCAAAATCATATTCCGTCATATTAAGGCCTCCTTTTCAAAAAAACTCTTACAATAGAGATTGCTAAGCATACTGAAGTTTTCTATAAAAAAAAAGAGTTTTCTCTGTGGTCTCTGTGGTGAAAATGGCCGATTCTTTTTTCATGCTAAAATCTAAAGTTCTCAAGTTTCGCACCCTTGATTTCTATCAATATCAAGACGGTAAGGGTTGAAAATAACATTTTTACAGCGAAATCATTTGCTTATATTTTGGTATCTTTTAAAATTGAAGTGGCTGGTTTAGTGTGATATATGATTAATCATGCCAACCTGAATGAAGGAGAATGTTATGGAGGATTTGAAAAAAAGCATTGTTATACCGGTTGATGGATCTAAAAATTCGTTGAGATCATTGGATTATCTTAATCTTATGTTTGGCCCGGAGCATAAAATGCATGTCCATCTTCTGTATGTCATGCCGTCTTTGCCGCCGCTGTTAATAGACAATAAAACAATGGACAGGAAGATTAGGTCAGCGCTGGCGTCGGTTAAAAGAAAGAATAAAGAAATAGCCGAGCGGGTTTTAGCGGAAGCCAAGAAAATTCTTATAGATAAAGGTTTTGATGAAGAGAATGTCAAACCGCATTACAGGCAATGTGAAAGCACTATTGCCAGAGACATTCGTTTTTGGGCAAAAAATAAAAGGGCGGATACTATTTTGATGTCTAAGCGGGGACGAACCGATTTTAAACCGTTTATCATGGGCTCTATTTCCACAAGGCTTGTGGAGTATTGCAGGGATTGTCCCCTGTGGATAGTGGGGGGAGGGGGTCGTTCAAAAAAAGCGCTTATTGCCGTAGATAGCTCCGAAAATGCACTCAGAGCTGTTGATCATGCCGGTTTCATGCTTTCCGGTACTGATTGCAAAGCAACTGTTTTTTATACAATGAGAAATTTGAGACGTTTTATTCCTCTCGAGGCTCTTGAAGATGCTTCTGATCTTGAAGAGTTCTGGCGGAACAAGGCGGGTCAACAGATTGCCCCATACATGAAAAAGGCAAAAGAAATGCTTCTTGACGCAGGGCTTTCCGAGGATCAGATCGCTATAAAAGTTATAGACGGCAGCCGGTCTGCTGCTGACGATATTCTCAAAGAGGCACGTGAAAACGGTTTTGGAACAATTGTATTGGGACGCCGGGGGCTTTCGAAAATAAAAGAGATTTTCATGGGCAGTGTAACCAGCAAAGTTTTGATTAACTCAAGCGGGTTAACTGTCTGGATCGTTCAATAATATGGAAACAATCCATCCACTTGTTTATATAGGCCTGCTTCTTCTTTTGAGCTATGCAGGCGGAAAAGCAGCGAACTACTTTAACGCCCCTCGCATGACAGGATATCTTGTGATTGGTATGCTGCTCAGCCCTTCGCTTATCGGGTTGTTCCATGAGACTCTAATTAAAGAAGATCTAAATTTTGTTACAGATATTGCTTTGTCGATAATCGCTTTTTTAATCGGTGGATCTCTTAGTCTGATAAAGTTAAAAAAACTTGGAAAGCATATTTTGTGGATAACGCCATTGGAAGCTATTTGTGCTTTTTTTGCAACCACAGGAATCCTCATCCTATTTTTCCCTTTTTATAGGTAGCGCTGCCGGGTTGTTCCTTCGATACTTGATGCGATTTATCTATCGGGAAAGTGCAATGCTTACTGTGATGGCAGGATCCATTTTTCTGGTTGCAGGTTTGTCTATCAGTCTTAAAACATCTCCTTTGCTTGCCAATATGATGTTAGGGTTTGTGGTGATTAACTTTGTGAGACACCATGAAGATCTTTTTACTGTTATGGAAAAAATCGAAGAACCCATATTTGGAATGTTTTTTACTCTTGCGGGGGCGCACTTTGACTTTCGCATAATTCAAATGGCCGGGTGGTTGGCTCTAATTATTACCATTGGGCGTTTTGCCGGAAAGTTGCTTGGTAGTCGTCTTGGCTCTCAAATTTCATATGCCTCCAGGGAGGTCAAAAAGTATCTTGGGTTTGCCTTAATGCCTTCAGCAGGAGTAGCTGTTGGTCTTCTTCTTGAAGCCGGTACAATATTTGGTCCTTCATCATTATTGGATATAATGGTAAATGCAGTATTGGGATCGGTAATAATCAATGAACTGATGACACCTTTTTTTGTCCGGTTTGCACTTAGGAGGGCAGGGGAGGCGTAAGGGAT
>JAFCZU010000185.1 GCA_019314185.1 Deltaproteobacteria bacterium
CCCTTTTCCTTTCATGGCTGTGGCTTCAACAAAAAGCAGCTCGCCTCCTGCCTGGGTCCAAGCAAGCCCCATTGCCACACCCGGAGTCAAAGTTCTTGCGCTGACCTCTGATGCAAAGCGCACAGGACCAAGATGAACGGAGACATCCTTAACCCTGATCGTAACAGGCTCCTTATTTCCTTCCGCTACCCTGGTTGCAACACCCCTGCAAATATTTGCTATTTCACGCTCCAGATTTCTCAAGCCCGCTTCCCGTGTATAGCCGGATATAATCCTGTTTAAAGCGCCTTTTGTAAAAGAGATCTGGGAAGCCGTAAGACCGTGGGCTTCGCGCTGGCGGGGTATGAGAAACCGGGTTGCGATTTTTATTTTTTCATCCTGTGTATAGCCTAACAGCTCCAGCACCTCCTTGCAGTTGTAATAAACATGACATTAGACAGATCAAACGACACATCGAGATAATGGTCAGTAAAGGAATAATTCTGCTCAGGGTCCAGCACCTCCAGCAAAGCCGATGAGGGGTCCCCCCGAAAATCGCTCCCGAGTTTATCTATTTCATCCAGCATGAAAACCGGATTGTTTGATTCCGCCCGCCTGATCCCCTGGATAATCCTGCCTGGAAGAGCTCCTATATATGTGCGGCGGTGACCCCTGATTTCAGCCTCATCTCTCACGCCTCCCAGGGAGATACGGATAAATTTTCGTCCTAAAGCCCGTGCAATGGAGCGCCCCAGTGATGTCTTCCCTGTGCCGGGAGGGCCGGCAAAGCACAGGATAGGCCCCTTAGATTCAGGCTTAAGCTTCCGCACTGCAAGGTATTCTATAACCCGTTTTTTGGGTTTCTTTAAACCAAAATGGTCCCGGTCTAAAATCCTTCTCGCCTTTTTTATATCAAGATTATCTTTTGTGCTTTCATGCCATGGAAGGGTTGTCAGCCAGTCAAGATAGGTTGAAGCAACAGTATATTCAGCAGATGACGGGTGCATTCTGGAAAGGCGGTTAATTTCACGTTCAGCCTCTTTAAGCGCTTCATCGGGAAGTTTTTTCTCCTTTACCTTGACCCTGTATTCTTCAATCTCAACAGTGGTCTCATCCTTTTCACCCAACTCTTTCTTGATAGCTTTTAATTGCTGGTGCAGATAGTATTCCCTCTGCTGCTTATCCATGCTGCCCTTTACCTGAGACTGTATCTTATGTCCAAGTTCAAGAACCTCCTGCTGGTACTTGACGAGTCTCGCTACTTCCTTTAATCGTTTTTTAATATCAAGAAGTTCCAGAACTTTCTGCTTTTCTTTAATCGTAGAATTAATTATTGAAGCAACCATATCAGCAAATATCCCGGGCTCCTGTATTGAATTAGCCATTGCCCCGATTTCCTGGGGCAAGCCGGGTGAAAGATCTACGACCCTGGTGAACATGCCGACAATGTTGGACATAAGCGCATCAATTTCTTTATCCTTTTCTGTTTTATCCTTAATATGTTCCACGCTGGCACGCAGGTAGGGCTTTCCGTCAACATACTCCGTTATTTTAATCCTGTCCAAGCCCTGGACAAGCAATTGCGCTGTATTGTCTTCTGTTTTTGCCATTTTAAGAATAAGAGCGCTGGTACCTATAGAATATAGATCGTCAGGAGTATAACTGGGTTTTACTGTTGCATTTTTCGATATTAGAAGCCCGATAATACGATCTTTAGACATTGCTTCATCCACCAGTTGAACAGATTCTTTCTGCATTATAACAAGGGGTAAAACCATTTTGGGGAAAAGAGCGGTGTCAAACAATGGAAGAACCGGAAGAAGTTCCGGAATTTTTTGAGATTTAGATACCACAGGTGGTTGCTGCTCGATCATAAATACCTCCTGGTATTGATTCAAAAGCGTTATCTGGCTGTGACAGGAATTGTATATGTCCCGCCGGCAGCAAGTTTGCCAAGCTTTACCCGAAGAAAACCGTTCGAATATGTTGCAATTACCTTATCGGTATCAACAGGCACTGAAAAAAATAAAATACGTTCAAATTTACCATACTGGATCTCAGCAAGTCTGTAAGTAGCATTTTCAATCTTGGGCATTTCAGCCCGGTTCCCGTAAATTCTTACAGCTTTGCTGCTGATTTCAACCCCAAGGTCATCTTTATTTACCCCTGCGATTTCAGCAACCACAATTATTTCTTCAGTGGTTTCATATATATCCATCTGGGGTTTCCATATACACTCGGAAAAAGATAAAATCGGGTTCATTGATCGGAACATATCATCAATAGTTTCTTCAATTTTTGAATCTAATTGATTAATATCATCGCTAAATCTTATTTTGATATAGTCCATTTCCGACTCCGGCTAAAAGTTTTATTAAACAGGTAGTTGTAACTACTCAGCTCAAATTTCGCACCCTTGATTTCTATCAATATCAAGACGGTAAGGGTTGAAAATAACATTTTTACAGCGAAATCATTTGCTTATATTTTGTAACCGGCAACCTCTGCGGCATACATTACGATCAGGCGCAAAGGAGATATAACATATTTAATTTAATGGTAACTATTCAGCTACCAATCTACGCTGATTATCACTGATATTTTTTCTTTTATTATCATATACAAATTTTATACTATTCAGGCACAGAGTGATTACTGTATTTAAACTATCTGCATTCATCTATGTAAATCTGTAGCTGAATAATTACATTTAATGATGTATTAAGCATCAATCTTATACTGATTGATTGACGCCGTTGTAAAAATCACAGGCAGTATATTTCGCCTTAAAATTTATTTTTAGCCCTTTCCGTCTAACTCTTTGGCTAAATTAAAGGGTGCGAAACTTGAGTTATTTATATAATCTACCATTACAGTGGCAATTTGTAAAGAAAAGAGTAACCGTTCACGGTGAACCGTAAACCGTGAACGGTTATAGAAAAGACATACACGTTGCGAGTTGTGTTTTCAGAATTATTGCCGTATTAAACAGGCATGAAGGGAAAGAGCAAAGATTTATTTAAAATTATAATAAGTTCCCAGTACTTTTTATATTTCGGCATAATGGGCATCTTTTTGCCCTATTTTAATTTATACTGCTATCATTTAGGATTCAGCGGTTTCCAGATAGGAGCTCTGTCTTCCGTAAGAACGGGAATAACAGTTCTATTTCCCCTGTTCTGGGGAATACTTGCAGATCGATTTCATATAAGAAAACCGATATATATCTTATGCAATTTTATAAGCGCCGCTATATGGGCGCTTTATATATATACTGCCGATTTCCGGCCCATGCTTGTCATTACAACCTGCTACGCAATTTTTTATGCGCCGATCATATCCTTTCTGGAAGCATTTACCATTGATATATTAGGCCATGAAAAGAAAAGCTACGGCATGCTCAGGGTATGGGGTTCAATAGCCTTCATTACAGTTGTCATAATCCTTGGCAGGATAATCGATCTTTTTTCCATAAAAATAATTATAGCGCTTATCTTTGCAGGATCATTACTCCAAGCCTTTGTTTCTATAAAAATTCCGGATACCGACAATAACAGAAAGAAGAAACCGTTTTCTCCATTTACAGACATTTTCTTAAACAGACGCTTAATTATTTTTCTTTTTTGTGCTTTTTTGATGCTTGTCAGTCATGGAACCTACTATGCATTCTTTTCCATTCATCTGGCTAATTTAGGTTATGGAAGCACATTCATAGGAATTACATGGGCTCTGGCATCAACAGCAGAAATTATTGTCATGATAAAATCAGACAGGATATTCAACCGCTTTTCCATGGAAAATGTCCTGGTTTTTTCCTTTGTGGCAGCTGCGTTAAGATGGTTTATACTTTTTTCCGCAACATCTACCGCCGTAATCCTTCTTACACAAATACTACATGCAATAACCTATGGATCATTTCACATAGCCAGTATTCTTTATATTGACTCGCTGACACCGATCGAGGCAAAAACTACGGGACAGGCTGTAAACAATGCCGTAACATATGGTCTTGGCATGACGGTCGGTTTTTTTATAAGCGGCTGTCTGTACGAAACAATTGGATCATTTGCGCTGTTTGCTTTAAGCGGTTTTATTGCCCTTGCAGGAGGCGCGGTATTTAAAGTATCGCAGATAATTGAACAAAGGGGGACGGATTAGAAGATGAACGTCCAACATCGAATGTTGAATGAAAAAAAACAGAGGGTGGAAGTCAGAGGTCAGATGTCGGAAAAACAGTAACTCAATATCCCTGAGCCCTGAACCTTTTATTTCTCATTGAGTGTTTGTTTTTTTATTCGATGTTGGAATAATTTGAGGAGCGGAGCGACATCATTATTCGACGTTCGACGTTCGACGTTCAATGTTCGATGTTGGACGTTCATCTTTTAAAAATAGAAATCGGTCATTCCAATGTTTTATAACAACTTTCTATATAATAACGCGCCTGTTCTGAATCTTTAAATTTTTGAAAATATGAAATCGCCTCGTTATACTTTCCTATATTCATATAACTTATTCCCAGGCAGATATGAAGCTGCTCACTATCCGGGAATTTTTCAATACCGTCTGAAAGGGCGTTAATAGATTCCTCATACAACCTTTTTTTTTGCTTAATGATGCCCAACCCTAAATATGCTCGATGATCAGGGTAATAATCCAGAGATTTTTGATACAGTCTTTCAGCAACCCCTTCTTTATCTTTTACAGCTTCAACCCCGGAATAATCGCCATAGTCAAAGGTCATCGCCAATCTTGAACAAAAATCCGAATGCATTTTATACAATTCTTTATTATCTATCAGTTCAACTTCATCGGCAAAACCGGAAAGATTCTCGTAAAAATCGGTTCTGAGTTTTTTCCCAAAAGCCAGTATCAATTCCCTGGATAAAGCCGGATCGGTTTCAAAATACATAATATCTTCTACCCGCTTTAACCAGACATTGTCTGTTTGTCCGGCTTTCTTCTTAAAATCCGAATAAATGGCTGTTCCCGGAAATATATCAAGTATGTAAAAAATAGCGCCAAGCGGTTTGATCTCATGAATCAAATCAATGGTCTCCTGGATCGTATCCAGGTTTTCTCCGGGACAACCATAAATAAAATATGCCCGTGCCAGTATGCCGTATTTCGTTGTCAGCGAAAAGGCTCTTTTGATCTGATCTGTCTTAATGTTTTTGTTCAGTAAATCTCTTATCTTCTCAGAACCGCTTTCCACTCCATAGCTGATCTGAATACAGCCGGCCTTTCTCATCCAGCATAAAACCTCTTCGCTGATATAATTAACTCGAGAAATTGCTACCCAGACAATTTTAAGGTCTTTTTTAAGGATCTTTTTGCAAATCTCAATCACCAGATCCTTTTTGAACGTAAATGTATCGTCTGAAAAATAAAAAAAGGTGACTCCCTTTTCATAAAGCATCTCTATCTGTTTGATAAAATAATCTGCGGAATGAAACCTGACTTTATGTCCCCAAAGCCTGGGCGACCCGCAAAAGGTGCAGTTTCCGGGGCATCCACGGGTTAATGCAACATGTTGATATGTAAAATATTTTGCGGGAATCGGTAATTTGTCAAGATCCTTAATGACCTCCGCAGCCTTTGTCTTGACAATTTTTCCTCCTTTTCTGAAAGCTATCCCCCTGACATTTTTTATATGTTTATACCTGATTTTGTCAGAATGATATTTTTCAATGCATTTTATTATATTTAAGAAAGTATATTCTCCCTCTCCTATAACAGCAAAATCGATCTCTTTAAAATGCGTTAAAAGATGCTTCCATAAAAATGTGGCGCCGACTCCTCCAAAAACAATCTTTACATTCGGATCAAGCTGTTTTGCAATCCTGGCGATTTCTATGGCGCCCCAGCGGTTTGCATGCAATATGGAAAAACCGATTACATCCGGTTTCTTTACAATCAAAGTCTCTTTAATTTTCTGGGGGGTCTTGTTGATATCATGCCAGTTCAGTATTTCCACATCATAATGATTTTCTTTTAGAAAAGCGCCGACATAATAAAGACCAATCGGCACGAAACTCACCTCTTCAGCATGAATCCTGTCTTCAAGACAATAAGGATATATGAGTAGTATTTTCATTTCTTTTTTACTCCTGAAAGAGACCGTTTTACTTAAACCTAAATTGAGCGATTTTTTACTCGATCTGCACCGATCTCTTGCGCATCAAGAATTCGCGAAAATTCTCGACATATCCACGAGTATACCTGCGATTTTCGCAAACCCTTATGCATCAAAATTCCGGCGCATATCTTCGCAACAAATCGCTCAACTTAGGTTAAAGCCGGAAATGAATTTTAGAAATTCGACTTGGCTCTTCTCAAGTTTTTCCGTTTCCAAATATTCAGGATCTGGAATATGTTATACTATCTTGCTGCAACTCCTCGATAATCTCGTCGGTCAGGGATGGAAAAATCTCCGTAATAACTTTAACAAATGTCTCTGTTGTAACCTTGTAATCTTGCTTGGTTTTATACTCTAATTCGAAAGCCGATTGAGCAACCTTCTGGAACATGTACTCGATATCAGCCGGCGTAAATCGATCGGTAAGGGCAACGATTTGATCGAGGTCAATATCTCCTGTATTGAGTTTGGACAAATAGTGTCTCAATATCGTTTTCCGTCCTTCATCGTCCAATCCTCCAACCGGAATAATGCAGTCAAACCGTCCTGGGCGCAGCAATGCGGCATCAAGCTGTCGGATATAGTTGGTAGCGCAAACCAGCAGAATCTTGTTCCCCTTGTTTTTTAGCAGAGGCACCTGTTTCAGGAACTCATTTGTAATCGATTTGTCAATGCGAGTAGCCATATCCCGGCTGGCTGCTATTTCTTCAAACTCGTCAATGAAAATGACTACCTCTTCGAGCTG
>JAFCZU010000638.1 GCA_019314185.1 Deltaproteobacteria bacterium
CAGTGGCAGGGGTGTATCCCGCAAAATCATCCGTGGTATGATTGAGCATAATGGCAAAGAGCCAGACTTTGAGCTAAGGGGCGAATCTTTAAGAGTTACTTTATATGCTTAAAAGTAACTATTCAGCCACAGATTCACACAGACCCGCCTGCCATTGCGAGGCACGAGCGGGCAGGTGAACACAGATAGGTTTAAATATAAAGAAATCAAGGTAAATACTCAGGTAGATAGGCTGAAGACTGTTTGCCTGGTTCCCATGCTCCTGCGTGGGAACCCTTGCAAGAAAGCTAACCGCTAATGGCTAAAAGCTAACCGCACAGGTCGAAATATTTATGGACATTAGTTTATGCAAAACCTGAATTTTACCGGAACCCAGATAAACTACTATTTTGTATGTCATCGCAAACTCTGGCTGTTTACAAAAGATATAAGGTTTGAATGAAGTTAAAAAGTCGAATAAAATTGAAAAGGCCCATATTCACCAGGTGAAATATTACATCCTTACTTTAAAGAGAATGGGAGTTGAAAATGTGACGGGTGAAATTGATTATCCAAAACTGAAGAAAAGGGAGACAGTTTTACTGACGCCTGAGGATGAAAAGGAATTTGAAAAGATTTTTTCAGGTATCCGGGGAATTCTTGATAAACCAAAACCGCCTGCTGTAATTAAAAAAACTATATGCAAGAAATGCGCTTACTATGAATTCTGCTTTGTATAAGGGTTAACATGAAACAATCTTTATATCTTTTTTCAAATTGTACGATTAAAAGGAAAGAGAACACACTGATGTTTGACATCGACGGAACAAAAAAATTCCGTCCTGTTGAAGCTGTTGCTGATATTTTCCTTTTCGGTGAACATACCCTTAATACAAAGTTGCTGAATTTTCTTGGGCAGCAGAAAATACCTGTTCACATATTTAATTATTACGGATTTTACTCCGGTTCCTTTTTCCCGAGAGAACAGTATCTTTCAGGACATGTCACAATCAGCCAGGCAAAGCATTATCTTGATAAGGGGAAAAGAATGCTTTTGGCCTATGAATTTTTGAATGCAGCGGCTTCAAACATCCTTACAAACTTGACATATTACAAAAACAGGGAAAGGGACATCGGTGAAAAGATTCTGAAGATAAAAGACTTGAAAAAATCATTAAAAGCAGCAGACTCAATCCCATATTTAATGGGCATCGAAGGAAATATCAGGGATTTGTATTATTCTGCCTTTAACGAAATTGTTCAAAATAAGACCGAATTTAACAAACGGGTAAAAAGACCTCCTGATAATTTTATCAATTCACTGATTTCTTTTGGCAATTCTCTTGTTTACACATCAATTCTGTCTGAAATTTACAGAACTCAGCTTGACCCTACTGTCAGTTTTCTTCATGAGCCGGGATACAGGCGTTATTCCCTTGCCCTTGATATATCTGAAATTTTCAAACCCATCATTCTCGACAGAATGATTTTCACCATGATCAATAAAAATGAGCTGACTGAAAAAGATACTGAAAAAGACCTTAACTACTGCTACTTGAAAGATAAAGGCAGGATGAAATTTTTAAGAAAATATGATGAAAGGCTGAAAACAACGGTTAAACATAAAAAACTCAATCGGCATGTTTCTTACAAAAGACTTATCCGGCTTGAGTGTTATAAAATCGTTAAACATATTATTGGCGAAGAAAAATATACCGGATTTAAAATGTGGTGGTAATCGTGTATGTGATCGCAATGTACGACATAAATACGGAAACAAAGGCTGGCCGGAGGAGGTTAAGGCAGATTTTTAAATTAATGAAAAAATATCTTATCCGAATTCAAAATTCAGTCTTTGAAGGAGAAATTACCAAAGCCAAATTTGAGGAAATGAAATTAAAAGTTAACGACCTTATTGATAGCGCTATAGATTCGGTTATATTTTTCAAAAGCCGTGATATTAAATGGATGGATAAAGACATATGCGGCTTTGAAAAAGATGATACAGATAATTTTTTATAAACATCAGCTCGTTGGCAATTTGCAAAAAAAACCGTCGATCTCCCTATAATTTTACATCATTGGAGGTTGACGGAAAAAATAGACCAATCAATCAATATAACTATTTGATTTTATATTATTTGTTGGACGCCTTTTAATCAGACCAGAATGGAATTGAAACG
>JAFCZU010000186.1 GCA_019314185.1 Deltaproteobacteria bacterium
TCCCACAGGCCAGGTTTATTCAAAAGAAAGTCTCAATAAACTTGGCGCTCTTTTAAAAAACAAAAGCAGCAGCCTCGGCAGAACAATCTATATGATTTCAGATGAGCCGTATCGCAAGATAGTCTATGACGGGCTTAAGGTGCCGAGTATATTTTCCTGCTATAATGAAAGCATAATTGCCACTTCATATTCCAAGGATATTTCGATTCCAGGCGAACGCATAGGATTTATCGCGCTTAATCCCAGGGCTTCCTTTAAAGAGGATGTTTTAGGAGGTATGGCCCTTGCCAACAGGATTTTAGGGTTTGTAAACGCTCCTGCCTTTATGCAGCGGGTTATTGCATCAATACAGGGCATGAGCGTGGATATTTCAGAATATGCACGAAAAAGAGATCTTTTATGTGAAGGACTTGCAAACAGCGGGTATGAGTTTCTCAGACCCCCTGGAGCTTTTTATCTTTTCCCCAAAACTCCTGTTCCTGATGATGTTGAATTTGTAAAGATGCTTCAGGAAGAATTGATACTTGTCGTGCCGGGGAGCGGTTTTGGCGGGCCCGGACATTTTAGAATCGCTTTTTGTGTGGATGATAAAACAATTATTAATTCAATGCCCGGGTTTAAAAAGGCAATGGAGAGGTATAGGGGGTGAAGGAGCTTTCATGAAAGTAATAAAAATTGATCATATCGGAATTGCTGTAACGAGCATAAATAAAGGGAAAAAATTCTGGGGAGATATTTTAGGGCTTTGGCTTGAAGACTCCGAAGTAATGGCGGACGAGAAGCTTATAACCGCTTTTTTCCCGATTGGAGAAAGTGAGGTCGAACTGCTTGAATCTATTGATCCTGACGGGCATATCGGAAAACATCTGGAAAAGAGGGGAGAGGGAATACATCATGTTGCCTTTCTTGTGGAAAATATCGAAGAGGCGCTGGCGGAATTAAAGGAAAAAGGGATGAGGCTTATTGATGAAAAGCCGAGAAAGGGCGCGGGTGGCGCAAAAATAGCTTTTTTGCATCCTAAATCGACAAACGGGGTGTTGGTTGAATTGTGTGAAAGGTAGCTAAGAGGTCGGAGGTCAGAGGTCAGGGATCGGGGATTAGGGATTAAAGGATTAAGGGATTAAGGAATTAGAAGGTGAGAAGGCATATCTCTCCTTCGTCATTCCGGCGAAAGCCGGAATCCAGAATGCATAGGGAAGAAATTAGAAGATTAGAAGGTTAACGAGTAAACAAGTTTGTGTAGTTGTTGGATTAGAGGAATTAAATTATGGCAATGCGTTCGGATAAAGATAAATGGGTTGAGCTTGCTGAAAAGGAGCTTAGGGGAAAACCTCTTGACTCACTGAACTGGATGACTCCGGAAGGGATAAATGTAAAGCCGCTTTATACTGCCGAAGATCTGGAAGAACTTGAATGTATGAATACATTTCCCGGGTTTGCTCCGTATGTTCGCGGAGTGAAAGCCACCATGTATGCCGGGCGTCCATGGACTATCCGCCAGTATGCGGGTTTTTCCACGGCAAAGGAGTCTAATGAGTTTTACAGGAAGAACCTTGCCGCGGGCCAGAAAGGGCTTTCAGTAGCCTTTGATCTTGCAACTCACAGGGGCTATGATTCGGATCATCCCAGGGTGGTAGGGGATATCGGCAAGGCAGGGGTGGCAATTGACTCTGTAGAGGATATGAAGATCCTTTTTGACCGGATACCGCTGGACAAGATGTCTGTTTCCATGACCATGAACGGCGCTGTTTTGCCAGTGCTTGCCGGATATATAGTCGCGGCAGAGGAGCAGGGCGTGTCTCAGGATAAGCTCACGGGCACGATACAGAACGACATATTAAAGGAATATCTGACAAGAAATACCTATATTTATCCTCCGAAACCATCCATGAGGATAGTCTCCGATATCATAGGTTTTTGCTCAAAGAATATGCCAAGATACAATACAGTCAGTATCAGCGGTTATCACATGATGGAGGCAGGTGCGAACTCTGTTCTTCAAACCGCCTTTACTCTTGCCGACGGGCTGGAATATGTAAGAGCGGCGCTTGACGCGGGACTTGATATCGATACTTTTGCCCCGCGCCTTTCCTTTTTCTTCGGAATAGGAATGAACTTTTTCATGGACATCGCCATGTTAAGAGCAGCCCGTTTTTTGTGGGCCGGGATAATGGGCCGCTTTGAACCGAAAAACCCCAAATCTCTCATGTTAAGAACCCACTGCCAGACATCCGGCTGGAGTCTCACCGAGCAGGACCCTTATAACAATATAATACGAACCACCCTTGAATGCCTGTCCGCCACCCTTGGAGGAACTCAGTCGCTTCATACCAACTCTTTTGACGAGGCTGTGGGGCTTCCGACAGAATTATCAGCGAGAATTGCGAGAAATACACAGTTGATAGTGCAGGAAGAATCCCGGATATGTAATGTCGTGGATCCTCTTGGAGGCTCATATTATGTTGAAGCCCTGACCAATGGAATAATCAGGGAATCGAAAAAGATTATGAAGGAGGTCGAAGATCTTGGCGGGATGGCGAGGGCTATTGAATCCGGCATGCCGAAGTTGAGGATTGAGGAATCTGCGGCAATAAAACAGGCAAGGATAGACCAGGGCAAAGATGTTATTGTGGGGGTAAACAAATACCGTATAGATGGAGAAGCGCCTCTCGATGTCTTGGAGATTTCAGATTCTGTTCGTGATGAGCAGGTTGCAAGGTTAAAAGAGATCAAGACAAAACGTGATTCCGCTGTTGTGAAAAAGGCTCTTGAGGCTGTTACGAAATGTGCTGAAACCGGAGGAAATCTCCTCGAAATATGCATCCCCGCAGTTAGAGCAAGGGCGACTGTCGGAGAGATCACAGATGCCATGGAAAATGTTTTTGGAAGGTATGTGGCTGTAAGCCGGTGTATATCCGGTGTTTATTCCGCTGAATATGGAGACAGCGAGATAATTGCTTCTCTCAGGAAGAGGACTGAGGATTTTATGGAAAAGCAGGGGAGAAGACCGAGGATACTTATGACAAAGATGGGGCAGGACGGCCATGACCGTGGAATTAAAGTTGTTGCCACAGCGTATGCTGACTTTGGATTTGATGTGGATATCAGCCCCATGTTTCAGACCCCGGAGGAAGCGGCTAACATGGCTGTTGAAAATGATGTGCATGCCGTTGGTGTGTCGAGCCTTGCCGCCGGGCACAAAATCCTTGTTCCTCAGCTTATAGAGGCATTAAAAAAGAAAGGCAGCGGCGATGTTATGGTGTTTGTCGGAGGTGTAATACCGCCGGGGGATTATGATTTTCTGTATGATCTTGGTGTTGCCGGGATATTTGGTCCAGGCACGGTTATTACGGAGTCGGCTAATAAGACGCTGAAGCTGATAGAAAGTGTTAAGTGTCAGGTGTTAAGTGTTAAGAACTCAAAATAAAGCAGAATATTATGTGAAGGGTGTTCTGGAACATGACAGGCTGGCGCTTGCGAAGACTATTACGCTGATTGAAAGCTCTCTTCCTGTTCATCAGGACATGGCGCGGATAATTGTTGATGATCTGCTTCCATATACTGGAAAAGCTGTTCGGCTTGGAATTACAGGGGTTCCAGGCGCAGGCAAGAGTACATTTATAGAGAGCCTTGGAATGACTCTTGTGAAAAAAGAGCATAGCGTGGCGGTTCTTGCCGTTGATCCAAGCAGCCAAAAGAGCGGTGGGAGTATCCTCGCGGACAAAACACGCATGGAAAAACTTTCCATTGAAGAAAAGGCGTTTATACGGCCTTCTCCTTCAGGCGGCACACTGGGAGGGGTTGCAAGAAAAACCAGGGAAACAATGCTCGTATGCGAAGCAGCCGGTTTTGATGTAATTATTGTTGAAACAGTCGGAGTAGGTCAGTCTGAGACCGCCGTGGCTTCCATGGTCGATTTTTTCCTGGTTCTTATGCTGGCAGGCGCCGGTGATGAAATCCAGGGGATGAAAAAGGGGATTTTAGAGATAGCTGATGCTGTTGCCATAAACAAGGCGGACGGCGACAATATTGAAAAAGTTGAAAAGGCAAAAAAAGAGTTTGAATCCGCCCTGCATTTTTTGATACCTTTGTCTCCAACATGGACGCCTCCTGTTTTAACATGCAGCGCGCTTGAAATGAGAGGCATAGGCGAGATATGGAAGACTGTATTGTTTCACAGGAAAAAATTTGCCGCTACAGGAGAGCTGGAGGCAAAGAGGAAGAAGCAGGCTGTTGACTGGATGCAGTCTTTGCTTGAAGAAGGGTTTAAACAGCGGTTTTATAACAATCCGGATGTTAAAAAAATGCTGTTGAAAATAAAAAGAGATGTTGAAAAAGGTGTGATCGCTCCTGCAAATGCGGCGCGCAGGCTGCTTGATGCTTGTCTGGAATGATTTTTTACGCGTTCATCAAACTTTTTCCTGCTTTTCTTCGCGTTCTTCGTGTTCTTCGTGGCAAATATCTTTTTTCGTATCTTTTTTTTCGTGTTTTCGTACTTTCGTGTTTTCGTGATTAATATTGATTAGCTCTGTGCTCTCTATGGTAAAACATAAAAAATATCAGTTTGTGGAAGACGAAAGGAAATAAACAATGGGTATTGTGGAAGATGGAATAAAGGATTTGAAAAAGCGGGAAAAGAAAATCCTGCAGATGGGCGGCGAAAAGATGGTCGCAAAGCAGCATGAAAAAGGAAAGCTGACCGCGAGGGAAAGATTAAATCATTTATTCGATCCTGATACATTCCGGGAAATCGATATGTTTGTTGAGCACAGGTGCGTAAATTTCGGCATGGAAAAGGCTGAGATTCCATCTGACGGCGTGATAACAGGTCATGGTCTTGTTGACGGAAGGCCTGTTTTTGCCTTTTCACAGGATTTTACATCGAGAGCCGGCAGCCTTGGTGAAATGCAGGCTAAAAAGATCTGCAAAGTTATGGATTTAGCCCTTAAAGCAGGCGTGCCTTTTGTCGGGCTTAATGATTCCGGAGGGGCCAGGATACAGGAAGGGATTGACGCTCTTTCAGGATACGGTGAGATCTTTTTTAGAAATTCAGCCTGTTCGGGTGTTATTCCCCAGATATCGGCGATAATGGGGCCTACTGCCGGCGGAGCTGTTTATTCTCCTGCCATGACGGATTATGTTTTTATGGTAAAAAACAGCAGCTATATGTTTATTACCGGCCCTGATGTTATAAAATCCGTTACAGGAGAGCAAATTACATTTGAGGATCTTGGCGGGGCCATGACGCACAATGAAAAAAGCGGGGTTGCCCATTTTGCGGCTGAAAACGATGAAGACGCCATAAATAAAATAAAAAAACTGCTTTCATATCTGCCGTCAAACAACATGGAAGACCCGCCTGTTGAGGATACCGGGGATGTTAGCGGGCGGACAGACTCCGCTCTTAATTCAATTATTCCTGACAATCCGAACCAGCCATACGACATGACTGATGTGATAAGATCGATAATTGATAATGGAGAATTTTTTGAGCCGCATGAGCATTATGCCAGGAATATAATCGTCTGTTTTGCCAGGCTGAATGGAAGAGCCATCGGAATTATCGCAAACCAGCCAAAGTTTCTTGCAGGATGTCTTGACATTGATGCTTCGGACAAAGCTACCCGGTTTATACGTTTTTGCGATTCCTTTAACATCCCGATACTGACAATAGCCGATGTGCCTGGTTATCTCCCTGGAAGCGATCAGGAATGGGGAGGAATTATACGGCACGGCGCAAAGCTGCTCTGGTGCTATTCAGAGGCAACGGTTCCGAAAATGCTTCTCATTACACGCAAGGATTACGGAGGCGCTTATATTGCAATGTGTTCAAAACATCTTGGCGCTGACATGGCATTTGCGTGGCCGAGCGCTCAGATTGCAGTAATGGGAGCCGGCGGCGCTGCTAATATCATCCATCGTAGAGTGATTAAGGCAGCCGATGATCCTGACGCGATGCGCAAAGAAAAAATTGAAGAATATGAGGATCTTTTTTCAAATCCCTATTGCGCTGCAAGCAGGGGTTATATTGATGCTGTAATTGTTCCGGAAGAAACAAGGCCCCGTTTAATCGATGCCCTTGAGATAATGTGCAGCAAGCGGGAGACAAGACCAGCAAAAAAGCATGGGAATATACCGGTTTAGGTGTTAGGTGTCAGGTGTTAAGTGTTAGGTGCTATGTGTTAGGTGTTAAGATTTCTTCCTTTGGTCGAAATGACAAAAAGTGGAGTTTTTGTTCAGGCACTAATTAGTCGATTGGTCGAGTGGTTGGGGAGTGAAGATGATGGAAAATAAAAAAAAGATAGTTGCCGCAATATCTGCGGTTATGAATTATATCAAAACAGAGGAAGAGATTCTTTGCGTGCAGCCTGCCGAAGCGCTTGAGCAGGTTCCGTATTCATCGGGCCCGGTTCAGTTGAATTTGTGGGGTATAGGCGGCAGGCAGGCGCAGATGCAGATGCGCAGCCTGATGCAGATGAAGGCCTTTAGTAGAATAAAGTGCCTAAAGTGAGCTAAAGTGTCTAAAGTTAAGGTATGCGCCTTTGGCGCAGCCAATTTTATATAAAAAATAGAGTGAAGCGATACCTTAACTTTAGGCACTTTAATATATTTTAGGCACTTTAGGCACTGTTTAAAAGGAGAAATATAAGATGAGCGATCATAAGGTGGAAATCACAAAAATGGATTACAACAAGGACAGGGCCAAAGCAAAAAACCCTCTTAAAATAATGGATTTGTCCTTGCGTGACGGTCATCAGTCTTTGTTTGCCACAAGAGGACGTACTGAAGACATGATTCCTGTTGCAGAGCTGATGGATGAGGTCGGATTCTGGGCTGTGGAAACATGGGGAGGCGCTACTTTTGATACAATGCACCGCTTTTTGAATGAAGACCCATGGCAAAGAATAAGAACTTTGAAAAAATATTTGAAGAAAACCCCTTTTACCATGCTTTTAAGAGCGCAAAACCTTGTTGGATACAGAAATTATGCTGATGACGTTGCCCGCGCCTTTGTTGATAGGGCTGCCGCAAACGGTATTGATGTATTCAGAACATTTGATGCGCTGAATGATTTTCGTAATTTTGAGACAGTTGTGCCTGTTATAAAGGAGTGCGGAAAACACTTTCAGGGCTGTATCTGTTATTCAATGACCGAGCCCCGGATGGGCGGAGATGTTTACAACCTTGACTATTATATAAACAAGGCAAAAGAACTTGAGAAAATAGGAGCCGACAGTATCTGCATAAAGGATATGGCCGGCCTGATCGCCCCTTATGATGCATATGCAATTATCAAAGCATTAAAAACCGCTGTATCGGTTCCTGTACATCTGCACAGCCATTTTACTTCCGGCATGGCTGATATGTCTTTTTTAAAAGCAATTGAGGCCGGCGTTGACATTATTGATACCTGCATGTCTCCTTATGCATACCGGACATCACATCCGGCTGTTGAACCGTTTGTTATGACGCTTCTTGGAACAAACAGAGATACAGGATTTGACATCAAGCTCCTCGGGACCATAAACGAGATTCTTGAAAAAGATGTGCTTCCCAAGTACCGGCATCTGCTGAACGACAAGAAAATGTCAATAATCGATATCAATGTACTTCTTCACCAGACTCCCGGGGGAATGCTTTCAAATCTAATTAATCAGTTACGTGAAATGGATGCCATGGACAGGCTGAACGAAGTATACGCAGAGCTGCCGAAAGTAAGAAAAGATCTTGGACAGGTTCCTCTGGTAACGCCTACAAGCCAGATTGTCGGGGTTCAGACAGTTAACAATGTTCTCTTTGATGATGAAAATGAGCAATACAGAATGATTACTGACCAGGTAAAAGACCTGTGTTACGGACTGTATGGAGAAACCCCGGTTTCCATTAATCCTGATGTCAGAGAAAAGGCTCTGAAAGATTATCCAAGAGGGGAAAAACCGATTGCCTGCAAGCCTGCCGAAGTTCTGGAGCCTGAGCTGAAAAAGGCTGAAGAAGATGTAAAGGGGCTTGCTGTGGACATGGATGATGTCCTTATATACGCTCTGTATCCTGTTACGGGAAAGAGATTTTTGAAATGGAAATATGGCAAGGAAGAGCCTCCTCCGGAAGTAAAACCAAAGACACTGGAAGATGTTAAGGCTGAGCAGGATCTGATTGCAAATGCTCTTGCCGGCAGACTTGTTGAAAAGTCGGAGAAAGAAGCTCCTCCCAAAGGGGAAAGCCTGCGTACGTTTAACGTGTTTGTAGATGATGAATACTTTGAAGTTGGTGTGGAAGAACCGGGAGGTTCGCCGCTTGTGAGCTATGTACAGCAGATGCCTGCATCAGCATCTGTGCCGGCTGCGGCTCTAAGGCCTGTACCTTCTCCCTTTCCTGCGCCGCCTGCACCGCCGAGACCAGCGGCTGCTTCCGTTTCTCCGCCGGTTAAGAAATCTGCGCCCGCGGCCATGAAAAAAAGCGATACTGACGGCACTCCGCTGACAGCTCCTATGCCCGGCATGATTATAAGCTATGAAAAAAACATAGGTGATTTTGTCAAAAAGGGGGAACCGGTTGTAATTCTGGAGGCTATGAAAATGGAGAATGCCCTGCCGTCTCCGGCAGACGGAACAATCAACTCGATCAATTTCAGCACAGGTGATTCAGTTTCAAAGGGCGATGTGCTTTGTGTTATTGAGTAAACAGGCTCTTTTTACCACAGAGCACACAGAGACCACAGAGGAGTAAAAACAAAAAAGATTAACACGAAAGCACGAAGGTACGAAAACCACGAAAAAAAGATATTTACCACGAAGAACGCGAAGAAAAGCAGGAAAAAGTTTGATGAACGCGTAAAAAATCATTCCAGGCCAGCATCAAGTACAGGACCCGCAAGGTTCTGCGCCGGAGCACACGGGCGTGATAAACCCGTCCTTACGCTACGTCATAATAACAACACACTTTTCCTCTTCGTGTCCTTCGTGATCTTCGTGGTGCAACACACATTTTCCTTTTCGTACTTTCGTGTTTTCGTGATTAATCTTGATTAGTTCTGTGTTCTCTGTACTCTGTGGTAAAAAACTTTAGAACTTTAGAACTTTAGGAAATATATATAATGCGGATTCACGAATATCAGGCAAAAGAATTATTTAAAAAATATAATATTAGTGTGCCGAATGGCGGGGTTGCCTTTGACCCTGACGAGGCACGAGACATAGCGCGCAAAATCGGCAGATTTCCGGTTGTTATTAAAGCCCAGATTCATGCAGGCGGGCGCGGCAAAGGCGGAGGTGTCAAGCTTGCGGAATCTACGGATGAGGTTTATAGCCTGGCACACGGCATTATCGGAACGAAAATTGTTACCAGCCAGACAGGGCCGGAAGGAAAGCTTGTCAGAAAGGTGCTTGTCGAAGAAAAGCTGGAAATAGATAAGGAACTTTACCTTGGTATTGTTGCTGACAGGAAAACTTCAAAAATACTTATCATGGCAAGCGAGGCGGGCGGAATAGATATTGAAGATGTGGCTGCAACAGATCCTGACAAGATAATCAGGGTTTATATTGATCCCAACATCGGTCTCCAGCGCTTTCATTGCCGGAAAATTGCTTTTGATCTGAAACTTACATCTTCTGCCTGGAAGCGGTTTGTTGAAATGCTTCAGAACCTGTACCGGCTCTTTGTCGATTATGACTGCTTACTGGCGGAGATAAATCCGCTTGTAGTTACAGCTAAAGAATCTATTGCAGCTCTCGACGCAAAGATAGATATTGATGATAATGCCCTGTTTCGCCACAGAAATGTCCTTGAATATCGAGATATTGAGGAAGAGGATCCTCTTGAGGTCGAAGCATCACGATTTAATCTCAACTATATTAAATTGAATGGAAATGTCGGCAATATGGTAAACGGAGCCGGCCTGGCAATGGCAACCATGGAT
>JAFCZU010000187.1 GCA_019314185.1 Deltaproteobacteria bacterium
ATAAAACCTGACGAAGCATTTTACATCCCATGCTGCCATGACTATCCGGATGTTCCGGATCAACTTGATCTTACAGATGTTTTAACTTTGATAAAACCTGTGCTTGAAAACCCGGCCATTAAAAAAATCGGTCAGAACATAAAATATGACTGGATAGTCTTTGCGCGTCACGGAATAAACCTTGCAGGAGTGATGTTTGATACAATGCTGGCCTCCTATCTTCTCAATCCATCAAAACGCGCGCATAATCTTGATCAGATAGCTCTTGATTTTCTTGATCACAGGACAATTACATATAAAGAGGTTGTGGGCACAGGCGGTAAATCCTCCGGTTTTGCCGGAGTTCCTCTGAAAAAAGCAGCGCCATATGCTTGCGAAGACGCAGATGTTACGCTTATGGCTTACAATGTATTGAAACCGATGCTTAAAGAGGCAGGCCTTACAGAGCTTTTTGAAAAGGTGGAATTGCCGCTTGTTCCTGTTTTAATGAAGATGGAAATGACAGGAATATGCGTGGACGAAGAAAAGCTCAGATCTCTTTCAAAATCCTTTGAGCATCAGCTTGAAGTGCTTAAGGACAGCATATATTCAATTGCAGGAGAAGAATTTAACATCAACTCATCGCAGCAGCTTGGCCGGATACTTTTTGAAAAGCTCAATCTGCCGACACAGAAAAAAACTAAAAAAAAGACAGGCTATTCCACTGATGTTGATGTTTTAACCGTGCTTGCAGACAAGCATGAACTGCCTGCCTTGATCTTAAGATACAGGACTCTGTCAAAGCTGAAATCAACATATACCGATGCCCTGCTTGAACTTGTTCATCCTGAAACAAAACGGATACATACCTCTTTTAATCAAACTGTTACCGCTACAGGCCGTCTCAGCAGCTCCAACCCGAACCTTCAAAACATTCCTATCCGCACAAATGAAGGCAGGGAAATCCGCAAAGCATTCATCCCTGAAAAAGGGTGGTCTATGCTTTCAGCCGATTACTCGCAGATTGAACTCCGCATTTTGGCCCATTATTCCGATGACCAGATTCTGATAAAGGCTTTCAAGGATGATGAGGATATTCATACACGTACGGCGGCCGAAGTGTTTCAGGTTTTTCCTTCTTTTATTACTTCTGAATTAAGACAGCAGGCCAAGGTTATAAACTTTGGAATTGTGTACGGCATGAGCGCTTATGGTTTGTCGAAAGAACTTGGCATAAGCCGGAAGATGGCGACAACATATATAGAAAACTATTTTGCAAGATATAAAGGGGTTAAAGAATTTATTGATCGCACAATAGAAGATGCAAGACAAACAAAGAAAACCTCCACTCTGTCAGGCCGCATCCGTTTTCTGCCTGATATCAACAGCTCTAACAAAAACGTGCGCGAATTTGCCGAAAGAACGGCGGTCAATACTCCTATTCAGGGAACAGCCGCAGACCTTATAAAAATAGCGATGATAAATGTGGATTCCGCGTTAAGGGAAAGAAATCTTAAATCAGCGATGCTTCTTTCCGTGCATGACGAAATCGTTTTTGAAGTCCCTCCTGATGAAATCAGTTTGGTTCAAGAATTAGTCAAAAACATCATGGAAGGGGTTTGGGACCTTAAAGTGCCCCTGAAGGTAAACATTGCATCCGGCGCCAACTGGGCGGAAGCGCATTAGATGCTTGCCTGAAAAGACAACTTGAGATGAATCTCCAGGATCTTCATTGGCAAGACAGCAAATTGTTCGAGCAATGGTTTCAGGCGCTATTGCGATTTTGTTGCTCCTTTAAATTCAAGCACCTTATCTGCAAGAATAGAAGCAAGATCGGGATCGTCAAGATTTTCTTCGATAATGCGTTCAAAGGCGCTGCCGATTACTATTCCGTCAGCTGCTGATGCTATGGCAGCAACATCTTCAACTGTAGAAATTCCGAATCCTACACAGATGGGCAGCTTTGTTACTGAGCGAAGTGATTCGATTTTATCGTTTATATCTCCTGTGTCCAGGCCATCGCTTCCGGTTACCCCTGTTTTGGAAACAAGATATAGAAACCCTGATGCGTTTTTCGCGATATGAGCCATCCTGTCTAAGGGAGTTGTCGGCGCTATCAGACGTATCAAGGCAAAATCCTTTTCTGTCCAGCAGGAGGTCATTTCATCAGATTCCTCAGGCGGCAGATCCACCACGAGAATACCGTCTGCCCCTGCTTTCAGCGCATCCCTGTAAAATGATTCCACGCCGTAAGAATAAATCGGATTGTAATAGCTGAAAAGAATAATCGGAATATCGGTTTCCATGCGAAGTTTGCGGGTCATTTCGAGAACTGCCACAAGATTTACAGCGTTCTGCAGAGCTCTTGATGATGAGCGTTGAATTACAGGGCCATCAGCAGTCGGATCTGAAAACGGAACCCCAAGTTCTAAAATATCCAGCCCGCTTTTGCACATGGCTGTAATTATATTTAAGGACTCGGAAATGTTCGGGTCCCCAGCGGTTAAAAATCCAACCAGCGCTTTTTCTTTTTTTTGTCTTAGGTCTTCAAAAGTTTTATCAATACGATTCATGATCGTTTAATCTCCTTAAAAAAGGATTAAGGTGTGCGGAGCGAAGCGATTTCATCATTCGATGTTCGACGTTGGGCGTTCGATGTTCAAAAAAAATCACTCATATCTTATCATACCGAATTCATTAGGCATAAAATGGAAATTCCTATATTATTTAATTATAGGCTGAAACAATGTCAAGATCCTTATCTCCTCTTCCAGAAAGATTTACTACGATAATCTCGTTTACAGGCCTGCGTTTAGCCTCCACCATTGCATAGGCAACCGCGTGGGAACTTTCCAGCGCTGGAATGATTCCTTCCAAAACACATAGTGTATGAAATGCTTCCAATGCCTGTTCATCATTTATGGAAACATACCGCACCCTGTTTAAATCTTTTAATAAGGAATGTTCAGGGCCGACACCGGGATAATCAAGTCCGGCTGAGATTGAATGAGCTTCCTGAATTTGGCCGTTTTTATCTTGAAGCACGTAGGATTTAGAACCATGCAGCACGCCGATCGAACCTTCTCCAAGGGTTGCCGCATGTTTTCCGGTTTCAATGCCTCTTCCCGCGGCTTCGACTCCAACCATTTCCAAAGAATCGTTCATAAAAGCATAAAAAAGCCCCATTGCATTACTTCCTCCACCAACACAGCCTATCAGCATATTGGGAAGGCCGCCTGTTCTTTTGAGAATCTGCTTCCGTGTTTCATCCCCGATTACTTTTTGAAACTCTCTGACCATTACAGGATAGGGATGAGGTCCTGCAACCGAACCAATCACGTAAAAGGTGTCACGAACCGCCCCAACCCAGAAACGCATTGCTTCATTCATTGCGTCTTTAAGGGTCATCGTTCCTGAAGTTACAGGTATAACTTCGGCTCCGAGAAGTTTCATCCGCTGGACATTTGCAGACTGTCTTTGTATGTCTTCTTCTCCCATAAATACCCTGCATTCCATTCCAAAAAGAGCGGCTGCCGTTGCCGTAGCCACACCGTGCTGACCGGCTCCTGTTTCGGCAATAAGTTTTTTTTTGCCCATACGTCGGGCCAGAAGGGCCTGGCCTAACGTATTGTTGATTTTATGAGCTCCGGTATGAACAAGATCTTCTCGCTTTAGATATATAAAAGCGCCGCCGATGTGTTCGCTTAACCGTTTAGCATAGAAAAGAGGGGTTGGACGGCCCGCGTAATTACGAAGCAGCCTTTTGAATTCATCCTGAAAACCCGGATCAGGAACTATTTTGTTATAGGCTTCATTCAATTCTAATAAAGCCGGCATCAGGGTTTCTCCAACATAACGTCCCCCGTAAGGACCAAAATGGCCGCTTAAATCAGGATATTCTCCTGCTTTGAATTGTTTAATATCTTGAGCAGATTTTTCTGTATTTCCCATTAAAAAATTCTCCTTATATTTTTCCTGTCTGTTTTATCGAAACACCGCGATAGCGCATCAATAAATGACTTTACCTTGCCAAAATCCTTTCGTCCAGGTCCGGACTCAACACTGGAACTGACATCGACAGCATCCGGTGCGCTTGCGGTTACGGCATGAGCGATATTTTCAGGAGCAAGGCCACCTGCCAGGATAAACGGATATTGTTCGCCAAAATCACGCGCCTTTTCCCAGTTCCACTCAAGTGCATTGCCACCAGGAAGCCGGCCTTTGCCGCATTCCACCAGATATGCAGACGCTTTATAGTTTGCAGCATCTTCGATAGAGGGGCTGCTTTCTATAAAGAGGGCTTTAATCACCAGAAGATTTTCTTTGCAAAGACGATTCACAAGCTCCGGTGATTCACTGCCGTGCAACTGCACTGCCTTTAAATGACAGGTTTTGACTTTCTGCATGATATCAGAAAATGTTTCATTTACAAACACTCCAACCGTAATGACTCTGGAAGGCATAGCCACGCATATTTTTTTTGCCTGGTCATCGGTGACATGCCTGGAACTTAAAGGATAAAAAACACAGCCAATGGCATCTGCTCCAAGAGACACGCACTCCAACGCTTCTTCAACCCTTGTAAGGCCGCATACTTTGACCTGAGGCCTGCTGTTATTTTCTATTTTTTTGTCCAAGTTCATAGTTGATAAAAACATCCGGTTCTTTTTTTACGATTTTTTATGTCGCACAAGAAAAAGGTATATATATCTTGGATCAAGATCCTTTTTTAAGACATGCCCATATTCGCTTTCTATTTCACAGAATAAATTTTCCAGAGTTTGTCCCAG
Organism: Deltaproteobacteria bacterium; assembly: GCA_019314185.1. The sequence goes on from JAFCZU010000187.1 coordinate 4,770, forward strand.
TCTTTGAGAAATATCATAATGCTTGATGCCTGCTTTTTCTGTAAGCCAGTCTAAAAAAGACTCTTTCATGGATATGTTTATTTTGTTCGATTTGCCTCTGTCCGATTCCGTGTCTGAGTTCAGGTCTGATTCCGGCAAATCGGTAAACAGGTCGTCGAACAATATCCCGAGTTCATCGATTGTAAGCGGTATAAGTTCATCTGAAAAACCCAGATAATTCCTGGCCCAGAGAGTCAGAATAAAATTTTTATATGTGAGCATCTTGCTGGAAAGCGGTTTAAACTCTATTGCCATCAAAGAAAAAAGATCGTCAAAGGCAATAATTTCATCTAATATATTTTCTGTTTTTTTAATGTCACTCATTGAAAAAAATTCCCTGTAAAGAACGCCTGTTTTATAATTGTCATAAAATAAGGGTTTTTTTATCAAGAGCCCGCCCAGCACACCGAACCAGGCTTCCCCCCAGAAACTTAAAAGCAGCCCCTGTTTTACAAACCAGCTTCTTGCGTGCCATTTTTCGGCACGCCATTTTAGCTCAAGAGCAAGACCGTAACCCAACCTGAAAATCTGAGAAAGGAGATATTTTTGCAGCAATACGGCGCAACGGTTTTTGTCAGGTTTCCGGTCTCCTCTCGTTAAAAGTTCGAGTCCTATGCTAATATATCCACACGCCTTTCTGACCACATTATTAAGCTCATTCTTGTCTCTTATCGGCTTTTGATCGGCAGATATTATCTGGTTGGCCAGACCTGCAAATTCGGATTGTATCTGTCGTAAAACATTATCAGCTTCGATCATTTGCAGGCTATCGGTAAAAAGATTATTTTCTTTCAGCAACTTGATGGAATAAAAAGAAACCGGAAGGGTAGAATCCTGATTAGAGGTTACGGAAATATTCTTTGTGCTGCGTTTATCAAGAGCCTCGGGTTTTAAAGACTGATATATGCCGATTGCTTCATCAAATGGCAGAAATCCTTTTTCCGCCAGCCGGATATTTCGTAATCTGTAGGTTTCTTCTTCTGTTTCAGCAGGGATAACACTCGGGAATTCAAGTAATACCTTTTGATACGTAACGTGATCATAGGCTGCAAGACGATTGATAAATGTTGTAAAAAATTCTTCACGAATGTCTTCATCCGCATTTTTAAATTCCGGCAAATTGTCAGTATCAATTATCCTGACATAAAAAGTGTCATCATGTGTAAAAAAATCATCACCAAAATCTGATGGGTCCTGGTCATGTTCCCTTATTTTTACCTCAATGTTTTTAAACAGGCAAAATTCAATAAATTCGATTTTTTTATCCAGAAACCACTTAATGAAACGATTAGAGTCTGCCTTGAAAAGCAAATCAAGCCATTTAACAGCAGACTGAATATCAATTCTGTCCTTTTCCCATGCTTCTACATCAAGCATGTGTTCCCACTGTTTCGATGAAGCCAGAGACAACAGAGGCAGAGAATCTTTAAGCCCTATGTCATGTATGAGAAAATAAAGATCCTGTTCCGGGAATGAATGCACAACAGCGGCAGGATGTTTTGAATCTAAAATTTGTTCCAAAGCTCTGTCCGCCGGCAGAGAAAGTATTTCTTTTCTTTGCTCAAACAATTTTACCGCTCGTTCTATATCCTGTTTTGTCCGTATATCTTTATTCATGGTTTTTATGATTGTTGATTTATGATTGTTGATTTTTCCAAGGGTTCAAGGTTCAAAGGTTGTTGTTTTTTCCAAATTAAGGAGCGAAGCGACAACAATATTCATCATTCAATGTTGAACGTTCATCCCTTTTCCCTCCGACCCCTGACTTCTGACC
>JAFCZU010000016.1 GCA_019314185.1 Deltaproteobacteria bacterium
AGCATCAATCTTATACTGATTGATTGGCGCCGTTGTAAAAACCACAGGCAGTATATTTCGGTTTAAAATTTATTTTTAACCCTTGCCGTCTAACGCTTTGGCTAAATTAAAGGGTGCGAAACTTGAGTAAACATATAAGCATTCATTTTCCCCTTAATAATGCAGGAGGAAGTAATGATTACCGTTCGAGATATCATGACCACCGATCTTATCACAGTCACCCCGGATATGGATATTGCCCTGGCAGCTAAAACCTTGCTTGACAACAAGATTAACGGCGCGCCAGTAGTGGACGATAGCGGCCGGCTGGTAGGCATTCTGTGCCAAAGCGACCTTATTACCCAGCAGAAAAAGCTGCCGATTCCCACTGTTTTTACCTTCATGGATAGCTTTATCCAGCTTACCTCTAAAAAAAAGATCGAAAAGCAGGTGCGTAAAATTGCTGCTCTCACGGTCTCGGATGCCATGACGCCAGACCCGGTTACCGTTAATCCTAACGCCGGACCCGAAATAGTTGCGACCCTGATGGTGGACAGAAATTTTCACACCCTGCCCGTAGTTGAAGACTCTCGCCTGGTGGGAATCATCGGAAAAGAGGATGTTCTGCGTGCCTTTCTATCCTCCTGTTAAAACCGTTCAAAATCAATGAGAGTCCACGATAGAAATGCTGATCGCTCGGCACATTGTAGGTGAGTAAGCCCAAAAACCTTCCCCTCAAGTTCTTTCGGTAGGATCTAACTGGCACGGTGCCCGGCAAAAACTCTTTTAAATGTTAAAAATGAAGCGATATGCGTACCATTTAGGAATGCGAAACTTGAGAAAGTTACAACAAAAAACTCAGAAAGCAGGTAAGAATTAATTTAGCTTTTTACGAAAACATCAAAGTTTTGTGAAAAAGGGACGATTCTAATGACGAACAAAAATCAGCAATTCGGTAAAATGTGTGAAGCAATTGCTGTTGAGCATCTTAAAAAACATGGATACAGAATCCTTGAGCAAAACTACCGCACTAAAATTGGCGAAATCGATATAATAGCAAAAGATAAAGAAACTCTTGTCTTTATAGAGGTCAAAGCAAGGAAATCGTATCGTTTCGGAAACCCCAAATGGGCAGTAACTCCTAAAAAACAACGGAAAATTTCGATGATTGCCTTATATTATCTCAAAGCCATAAAACTAAGAGATGTCAAGGCAAGATTTGATGTAGTGGCTATTCATCCAATACATGGTGACCAGAGTATAGAAATAATTAAAAATGCCTTTGAACTTGCCTACACATAATCCGGAGCATTCGGACAAAAAGGGTAATCTTTATGTTGTCGCCACTCCCATAGGAAACATAGAGGATATAACATTAAGAGCTCTTAGTACTTTCAGACAGGTCGATATTATTGCGGCTGAAGATACGAGGCATACAAGAAAGCTTCTGTCTTTTTATAAAATTAAGAGTCGTCTCACTTCCTGTCATGAACATAATGAAAGAGAGAAAATACCGCTACTATTAGATAAACTTAATTCAGGACTGTCTGTTGCGCTTGTATCGGACGCAGGAACGCCGCTTCTTTCTGATCCAGGATATCACTTGACAAAAGAGGCTGTTGCAAACGGTATTCAGATCATTCCAATACCAGGTGTATCAGCAGCCATAGCCGCCCTCAGTGTTGCCGGAATGCCCACAGATTCCTTTATTTTTGCAGGTTTCCCGGCGAGAAAAAAGGCAAAGCGTCTTGAACAACTAAAGCAACTTGCCGTTGAACCCAGAACAATAATATTTTATGAATCCCCAAAACGTATTTTAAAATTTTTAGAGGAAATAATAATGGTTGTTGGAGACAGAAAGGGTGTTTTGTCTCGTGAAATGACTAAATTTCATGAGGAGTTTATCAGGGGCTCTTTGTCTGATATTCTTTTTAAATTAAAGGAACGTCCTGAAGTAAAGGGAGAATGCACTCTCCTTGTCGGCGGTCGCAAAAAAAAGGAAGATGTTTCCATGAGTGCCATAAGAAACGAAATAAAAAAACGACTGCAAATAAAAGGTACCAGACTTTCTGAGCTTGCAAAAGAAGTATCAAAAAAATACAATCTTCCTAAAAATAAAGTGTATAATGAAAGTTTGAAGATTAAAGAATTGCTTGAATAGGGACCAAGGATTCAAGGGTTCGAGCGGACCTGCTTGAATCCTCAAACCCTTTGCATCGACTAATCGTAAAAAAACATTAAATGGAGAACCAGCATGCATGATCTTGATGCAATTTTTTCCCCGCAATCAGTAGCTGTTATCGGAGCTTCCGCAAAACCCGGAAAGGTTGGACATGATATTTTTGCCAATATTTTAAAAGGCAATTATAGAGGAATCTTATATCCTGTAAATCCGCATGCAAAGTCGGTTTTGAGCGTAAGAGCATATCCGTCAATTATGGATGTGCCGGATGATGTTGATCTTGCAATAATAATTCTTCCTCCCAGATTTGCTCTAAAAGCAGTTGAAGATGCTGTTGAGAAAAAAGTAAAAGGAATGGTAATTGTTTCCGCTGGTTTTCGAGAAGTCGGGGACGAAGGGCTTGAGTTGGAAAACAGGATAGCATCCATTTGCAAAGCAGCAGGAGTGCGTTTGGTCGGCCCTAACTGCCTTGGCGTAATCAACCCGCTTCCCTCGGTAAGCCTGAACGCCAGTTTTGCCGCTCGTATGCCGTCAAGCGGTGATATTTCTTTTATTTCCCAGAGCGGGGCATTGTGTACAGCGGTTCTTGACTTTGCGGCTGATAGGAATTTTGGCTTTTCAAAGTTTATTTCCATCGGCAACAAAGCAGATGTGGATGAACTCGATCTATTGCGTTATCTGCATGAAGATATGGATACAAGAGTTATAATGGTTTATCTTGAGGAACTCCGGAGGGGACGTGAGTTTATTGACATTGTTAAGACAATTACGTCAGGGAACAGGCCTACACCAATAGTTGTGATAAAATCAGGAAGAACAAGTGCCGGAGCCCAGGCAGCAGCATCCCATACAGGTTCTTTGTCAGGTTCCGAGGCAATATACAATGCTATTTTCCAGCAAGCAGGGATAATTCGAGTAGATTCAATTGATGAGCTTTTTGATTTTGCAACAGCCTTTGCTTACAAAAGCGAAAGCGCCCTTGGAAAACTGACAAGAAAAGTACCGCGCAGCAACAGGGTTGCTATCGTTACAAATGCCGGCGGCCCCGGAATTTTAGCAACAGACATCACAACGTCATCAGGCCTGAGACTTGCCGAATTCCAGAAAGAAACAATTGATGAACTCGCAAGTCATCTTCCTTTTACCGCAAACCTTCGTAATCCGGTGGATATCATTGGAGATGCGGCCCCTGATCGTTATAGGGATGCGCTGAAAGCCGTAATAAACGATGATGGAGTAGATGGAGCTATTGTAATTCTTACACCTCAATCCATGACCAATGTTCTTGGCTCAGCAGAAGCTATTGTAGAAATTGCCAGGCTCACTCACAAGCCCATTTTATGTTGCTTTATGGGAATCGTAGATGTATCCCAGGGCGTACATTTTCTTCAGGAGCATGGTTATCCTGTTTACAAGTTCCCTGAAAATGCGGCAAAAGCCTTTGGCGCTCTTTACAGATATTTCAAGTGGCTGAGCAGGCCGCATTTAGAACAGTATGCATTAGAACACGACGCTAAGAGAGCTGCCGAAATTATCGCAAACTGTATTGCAGAAGGTAAAACCCATCTCAACGAACTTGATGGAGTTAAATTGCTGAAATGTTACGGTTTTAATGTGTTGCCAACTATTTTTGCAAAAAGTAAAAACGAGGCCGCAGATATCGCGGAGAGTATGAAATTCCCGGTGGCCATGAAAATTGTTTCTCCGCAGATTCTTCATAAAACAGATGCCGGTGGAGTTATATTGCGGCTTGAGAACCGTGAAGATGTAAAAAAAGGTTTTAAAAAAATTATCGAACTGGCCGAGAGGTATAATCCTGATGCCGAGATCAAAGGCGTTCTAATTCAAAAAATGGCCCTGCCCGGGGAAGAGGTGATATTGGGCATGAGTCGTAAACCTATATTCGGCCCCTTGCTGATGTTTGGTCTCGGCGGAATATTTGTTGAAGTTTTCCAGGATGTTGCATTTCGTATTGCTCCTATCGGCAGAAACGAATCTCGCAGAATGATTCGCAGCATCAGAGGATACAAACTTTTACAGGGATTCAGAGGAAGACCAAAGGCTGATATTGAGATTCTTGAAAAGTCGATGGTCAGTCTATCAGATATGGCAACAAATCATCCGGAAATAAGCGAGATGGATATCAATCCGCTTCTTGTTCATAAGGAAGGGAGTGGAGCTACTGTAGCTGATTGCAGGATTATTCTTAAAAAACCGAACGATTCAAAAAAATAGATAACTATTTGGCCGCAGATTTACACAAACGAACACAGATGGGTTTAAATATTCACTTGTTCCCAGCGTCCTTAACTTTAGCTTACCTCACTCAAAACGGAGTTGCGTTGAACTCTATTTATCCGATTATACTCTCTGTTCCTGAAGAAAAAAAGACCCTTACCGGTAGAGACAGGGTGTTGCATCTCAGTAAATATGCAAGGGATGCGCTTGAACTTTCCGCTAAAAAGAGTTTTATTAATCTTGGCAATCCCTTAAAAGATGAAAAAGGTGTTCCCATGCCTGTTAATGGAAACTACTGGTCTATTTCTCATAAACCCAAATATGTTGCCGGAGTTGCGGCTCGTTCGAGAATCGGAATCGACATTGAAGAGATACGCGAATGCCGGGAATCTTTGTTCAGAAAAATAGCGGATCAAAACGAATGGGAGTTAACAAATACTGACAAAAACGCACTTTTCTTTCGTTACTGGACTTCGAAGGAATCTGTGTTAAAGGCTGTTGGGACAGGCTTGAAAGATCTTTCAAAATGCAAAATCACGCAGATTATTGATGAAAACAATCTTGCCATAGATTATATGGATAAAAGGTGGCTGATTGAGCACATCTTTTTCAACGGTCATATTGCATCTGTTATAAAAGACTTCCTTAATATCAAGTGGACTGTTTTAAAAAATCAGTTATAAAGAAATTCTCCTAATCGAGCCAAAGCTCAATTAGGAGAGATTGTGGATTGGCACCTATTAAGGGCTCACTCAAAAACAACTTCACATTTTGATGCGCCGAGCCATCCCGCATGATTGCGTTGCTCGTCGGTTAAACAGCCTGTTTTTGCCATCATCGCATCTTGCCGTGCGGACGCCTCGATCTCTGAAAGAGTAAATTTATTTTTGAGCAAAACCTAACCGTTTTTTTGTTCAAAATTATTCATAAAATCTGTTAAAGCTTTTACCGCCTCTATGGTTGTGGGATTATAGATGGATGCTCTACAGCCTCCGACAGAGCGATGCCCCTTAAGGCCCCCAAGGCCGTTTTCAAGCGCTTCCTGAATAAATTTTTTCTCCAGATTTTCATCAGGCAAACGAAAAGTTATATTCATCTTTGAACGACTATCCTGTTCTGCCGTTCCTTTGTAAAACCCGCTTGTATCTAAGGAATCATAAAGGATCTTTGCCTTTTCCCGGTTTATCTCTTCCATTTTTTCAAGGCCGCCGATCGTTTCCTCAAGCCATTTCATTACAAGCTGAATAGTATAAATCGCAAAACAGGGAGGAGTGTTATACATTGAATTTTTTGAGGCGTAGGTCGTATATTTCAGCATTGAGGGCAAAGCATCAGACGCTCTATTTAACATATCATCACGAATAATAACCATACACACACCCGCAGGGCCTATATTTTTTTGTGCTCCCGCATATATAAGACCAAATTTTTCCATATCCAGAGGTCTGCTCATAATATCAGACGACATATCTGCTACAAGCGGCACGCCATTGGTATCTGGAAAAGATGCCCATTGCGTTCCCTTAATGGTGTTGTTCGATGTTATGTGGGCATAAGCAGCATCATTGTTAAATTGTATATTCTCAGGGATGCAGGAAAAACTTTTATCCTCAGATGACGCTACAATCTGAATTTTTTTACCCTGTATCCGGGCTTCCTTGATTGCCTTTGTTGACCATGTGCCGGTATCAACATAGTCCGCTGACTTTCCATCCTGCAAAAAATTCATCGGAATCATGCAAAACTGCATGCTCGCACCACCTTGAATAAAAAGTACATGGAATCTTTCATCTAAATTTAAAAGCCTTTTTGTTCTAACCACTGCATCGTTAATTACATCATCAAACCATTTTGATCTGTGACTTACTTCGATAATGGACATGCCGGACCCTTTGAAATCAATAAATGAATTTTTGATTTCTTCAAGAACACTAAGCGGAAGCGCTGCAGGCCCCGCATTGAAGTTGTAAATTCTGTTTGCTTCCATAATAAATTTCCTCCAAAATCAATTAGTTTTTTGTTGGGTTTCGCTTCGCTAAACTAAACCTGTAATCTGTGCAGATAGAAAAAAATATGTCAATCAGTATTTTTTGCTCACCCATAACCGGTTGTAAAGTATTGACAAACAACCTTCTTATATTTTAGAAGAAGACTATTCTTGCCTTATATTATCAGTCGCAAGCTCTCTGATTAATGAACCCGTAACAAAAACGAAAGAAACCGCCATGAAAATATATAATTATCCCTCTAAATCAGCTAAAAAAAAGATCGCATCCATTATAAACCGCGGGCTTGGTTTTAAGAAAAAAGATTATCAGTCGGTTAAGCGCATTCTTGAGGATGTGAGAAAGAACGGTGACAAAGCGCTTATCAAGTATGTCAATTGTTTTGATTCTCCTGATCTGTCAATAGATTCTATCAAAGTATCACGCGAAGAGATTAATTCTGCAACAAAAAAAGTTGACAGGCCATTTGTCAGATCTCTAAACCGCGCAATTTCTCAGATAAAGGCTTTTCACAAGCAGCAGTTAACTAAATCATGGATTAACACGGATAGACATGGCGTATTTTTAGGCCAGGTTGTAAACCCTGTTGATGCAGCAGGAGTTTATGTGCCGGGAGGGAAAGGCGGAAACACCCCTCTGGTTTCTTCTGTTCTGATGGGGGCTATTCCAGCTAAAATTGCCGGCGTACAGCATATTTCAATGACAACCCCGTCCACAAAGGATGGAACCATAAATCCACATCTTCTTGTTGCCGCTCAAAAAGTTGGAATTGATTCAGTGTTCAAGGTCGGAAGCGCTTGGGCAATTGCCGCATTAGCCTACGGAACCGAAACAATTCCAAAAACCGATGTAATAGTCGGGCCGGGAAACATTTATGTTACACTTGCCAAGAAGATTGTAGCTGGAACAGTCGGAATAGATATGATAGCCGGACCCAGCGAAATACTGATTGTTGCGGACACTAATGCAAACCCGGAATTTATTGCCGCAGACCTTCTTTCACAGGCAGAGCATGATACCTTAGCTTCTGCCGTGCTTGTCACAAACTCAAAGCAATTAGCAAAGTCTGTTGCCGGAGCCGTAGAAGAACAGTTGGGCGACCTCATGAGAAGAGATATTGCATTGGAATCTCTTGCGCAGTATGGCGCTATTATGATTACATCCGACATTGACACTGCAATAAAACTTGCAAACCAGATCGCTCCGGAACACCTCGAGCTGCATGTCAAGGAACCATTTGATTATATCGGCAAGATTAGAAATGCAGGTGCTATATTTCTTGGAGATTACACACCGGAACCTGTTGGAGACTATATCGCAGGGCCCAACCACGTGCTTCCGACCGCCGGCACCGCCAGATTTGCTTCAGCCCTTTCAGTCGATCATTTTATAAAAAAAACCAGCCTGATTCACTATTCCAGAGATGCTTTTATGAATGAAGCAAAGGATATTATGCGACTGGCTGGAATCGAAGGCCTTGACGCGCATGCAAATTCAGTAAAGATCAGATTAAAAAGAACAAACAATTAATAAGACGTAAAAGTTCTTCCGCCATAAGGCAAAAATATCGCAGGATAGCTCTTTACGACTCTTTTGAGTTTGTAAATTTCTGGTTTAACTAATGGTCTGGAAACAAATCATCGTTTTCTCATCCCAGCTTCAGACCATCTTTGACCGATCCTCAATCGCAAAATCCTCAACGTAGTATGACTACACTTGCGGTTTTGCTCAATCGGATCAATCAAATCTGACCTAAATCTGTGCGCGAATTCCAATGAGTTTTTTCTTTCCAGGCCATAAGTTGAAAGATGCATAACTGTTTGCGGAAACCTCAAGCATATCTATTGGTATGCTGAGAGTTTTCGCAAATCCTTGATGCGCAAGAAAATTAGTGCAGATCGAGTCCAAAACTAATCCATTTAGGTTTAAAATTCTCAACATCCACCTATACTCGCTGAGACTTACCTTCTCAAGCCGCTTTAACCGTACGTTTTCAGCTAAATTGCCTGAGAGCCCCTCAGACAAGCTTTTTTGCTTTCCAAGGGTCACCGTATGGCCTTATCTTTCGGGCTTAATCAGGTTTCTGTGGTTAAAATTTAACCGAAATTGTGGATTTGCTTAAAGACATCTGTTTTAAGCTGTTTTTTGAAAAATCATTACACCCCAATCTTTCTCTACCTCACTTCTTTCCAACTTAAAGAATTTCTGCGTATAGAGTTTTTTAATATCTGACATTTCGTCGGTTTTAAAGCCTGAAATTATAACCGCTGCTTTATGTTCTGTAATATGATCTAAGAGGAAATATAACTTTTTCAGTGTAGGATAGCGCAGGTTTGCGGTTATCAGGGAAAATTGCTGATCAATATCATCGAGGGACCAGTTGTGGATATTAATCCTATCGGACAAATTATTGATTAAGATAGTTTTTTTAGCTTCAGATCTTGCAACAGGATCAATATCAATTCCAATTGCCCTGTTTATCCCAAGCAGGATTGCCGCAATTGCAAGAACACCTGAACCTGTTCCTACATCAAGCGCAAAAGTGTTTTGCCTGCCATTTAAAAATCTATTCGCAGATAGTGCGTATTCGACACCTCTGATTGCCAGCCTTGTGGTTGGATGTTCGCCACTACCAAACGACACCCCCTGTAGTATCTCGATTACCAGGTCGCCGGTTTTACGCTGGTATGAAATTCCGGGCGGTTTAATGACAAACCGCGACGATATTCGCACCGGCCTGTTAAAGGATTTCACCAAGAAATTGTGTCCATATTTATAAGTATATACGAGTATCTGTTCTGCAATTAGAGACTTAACCGCCTGTTTTATCTGTTTTTTGCAATAAAGACAGTTGCTTGCTAACTCCTTTTCTATATCCAGCTGAGTCAGGTGTTTGCTTGATTCAAATACAGTTTCAGCCACTTTCTGTTTAATTAAATCTAAATCGCTCCTGTCATTCAAGCTTTTCTTCCCTTTTCAACAGCTCCTTATACCAGCATGCAAACTCAAACATACCTCTACACTTTTCATCTTTATCGATTATTCCAAGACAAAGCTCAAAAGCACCACTGCCGTATTCGTTAGTATATGTTTCCGAATCACATGTTCGAATAAATTCACCAACCAGCGTCTGTGTTGTACGTTTTGAGACGTCTTTTCTGATATCTATTGGATCTTTTGGTTTGATAAAAGGATCCCATGCTTCATACCCTTTTCGCAGGATGTGTTTTTGACGCCGCGGTGACATACTGTCAAAAATATATTTTTTTCTCTTTTCCTCTTCTTCTGGAGAAATATTTGTCATTTCCTCCTCCTTTTGACCTTCTGCTCATCTTCAGGGCTGTCTTGCTTGAGGGGTTTCAATCCAAAATACTCTTCATTATAATTTGTGAGAAGCGCCATAGATAACGGCACAAGCATATCTGCCATTTTAACATGCCTGGATTTAATTTCTTTTACAAGCTCAGCAGATATTTTATAAAGATTGTTCTGAAGCATATCCAGATTTACCGTAGCATACTGCTCGCCCTTAATAAAACCGGACTTACCACATGTATAACCTGATCCACCAATAGTGGTTGGGATTCCATACAACCTGCACGTTATTGGCCGGTATTCATATATATCACAAAGGTTCTGTTCGTTCAACAGCGGACATCTGACCCGTTTCTCTGCCATATCATTTAATATGTCATCCTCTTTTTCCCCTGCCTTTAGATCTTTGTACGCTTTTTTCTTTATCCTGTGCACCTCGCGATCAGCCGTGTTTAATTTATCAATAAGTCTGTTTTTTTCTTTTCCTTCAAAGTTTTTATTGAATTGATAATTTATATACAATCCTTCAATCAAGCTAAGATCGAACAGTGCGAAACAACAATCAGAACACTCCTGTTCGCAGGTTACACATTCCGGATACTCTTTTTTTACACGTTTAAAAACATTATCCACCATTACCACGATCTTTTCATATTTCCTGAAAAAAGATGAAAAATCTATATCCATAATTATGCTCCTATGCAAAACATCCTGTTTCAATTTAGGTTTTTCAAAAAAAAACTATGTGTAACCATTCGGCCACCGATTTACGCTGATCAGCGCTGATATTTTTTTCTTTTACCACATACAAATCTTTTAAGCTCCGGTTTTACCAAAAATTAACAACAAGCCAACTTCAACGCTTGCTACCCGTCCACCATCATGAACGCAAACAAAGCGAGCAGACTTTCAAACAATTGACTATATAAAACCTTTTATAAATAGATTTCAGGAACCCACCACCAAGCTCATTATAAGCTTCGTAAAAACCTCTAAAGATACTACCTGTAATTTCTGTGTGTTCAAACATATCTGCATTTATCTGTTCCCGCCCCGTAGACCAGGTGATCGTAATGAGGTGAAGCTGTGGCTGAACAATTACAACCATGTTTATCCTGTCGGATTCTTTGCAAAGAGCTATAGACAAATACGACTTTTTTTTGTTTCGTGTTCTTTGTAATTGTTGTTTTAATAGTCTTGTTTCACGTGAAACATTATTTTCCAATACAAAAACGGCTAAAAATCTTATCAAGTATTTCTTCCTTTGCCGCAACACCTGTAATTTCTCCAAGCGAGTCAATGCTCCCTTGAATATCGATAGCAATCAATTCAAAAGGAACATCTGCCTGGAACCCTTCAACAGCTGAAGAAACTGACTCAAGGCTTCTATCAAGAGCTATCTTGTGCCGCAAGTTTGGAATAATTTTATCAGCTATATCAACACCTTGCTCAGACAATACGATTTTTGCCACTAAATCTTTAAGAGTTTCAATCCCGTGCTTATAACGCGCAGATATTGTTACATGAGGCACACCAACCCAATCGCTCGGAATATCCATGGCAAACTTCTCACCTACAAGATCTGATTTATTAATCACAAGAATTGTTTTCTTGTTGTTTATTTTTTCGAAGATTGCAATATCCTCGCTTGTCAGCGAACAGCTCGCATCAACCATAAACAAGACCAGATCACAACCGGAAGTATGTTCATATGCCTTTTTTATGCCAATCACTTCAACAGGATCATCGGTTTTATGAAGACCTGCGGTATCAGTAATTACAACCGGAATTCCACGAACATTTAGAGATTCTTCTATTAAGTCCCTTGTTGTGCCCGGCACACATGTAACAATAGCTCGATCTTTTTTAATCAAACTATTCATAAGACTCGACTTGCCTACATTAGGTCGTCCGACGATAACCAGATTTACTCCATCTCTTAAAACGTGAGCGTTATCATATTGTTCAATCAACTCTTTTAACCGAGCGACCACCTCGCTTTGCAACACCTCTATTGCTGAATCAACATCAACTGTTTTTCCAACATCATCAGAGAAATCTATAGCTGCATTTACTCTGGTCATGATATTTACAAGCACATCCCTTATGGCTTCAACCATAATTTTCATATCCCCCTTAATCTGGGATGTAGCTATTTCAAGCGCTTGGTCAGTCTTTGCATTAATAATATCAACAACCGCCTCGGCCTGAGTCAAGTCTATACGACCATTTATATATGCCCTTTTTGTAAATTCCCCAGGCTCCGCGGGCCTCACGCCTTGCTTTAATACCAGCAACAGGATAGCACTTAACACAGCATAACCTGAATGTGCCTGTATCTCCACAACATCCTCACGTGTATATGAACCAGGAGCCTTCATAACCGCTAAAACAACTTCGTCAAGAACCCGCCCGTTTTCCGGGTCAACAATGTGTCCATAATACAGCCGGTGTGTTTTAAAAGAAAAGTTGTTTACAACATCCAGTTTTTCTTGTTTAAAGCCTGGTTTTCTGAAGATGTGCGCTGCAATGGATAATGCGTTAGGGCCGGAAATTTTGATAATACCGACACCACCACAACCAATCGGGGTAGCAATAGCGGCAATTGTTGAACTTTTCATTTTTATTGAAATATATATTTTATTTAAACACTAAGATTTATGAACTCGTAAAAAGTCGATTTTGTTCACTTCATAACCATTTTAGACCCAATTAAAATGTTCATCAACGCAAGAACTCGGTCTAAGAGCCTCAAACAGCTTGCATTTCTTGACGGAACATCTCAATTGCTTTTTTCCCAAAATACCCAAAGCAGTCCACAAAAGACTTTTTAGTAATTCACCCGGTGTTTGTTTGAATTATTTATTTACTCAATTATGTTTTTCTGTTCCGCGCAGAGCTTTTCTTCGGGAATATCATCATCTTTTTTATAAAACCCTCGCCGATGCTCTTTACTGTTATGTTGGCATCCTTTTTTAATGCTAAATAAACAATTCTCCTGTCATATGCATTCATTTGCCCTATATTCACGGGTTTTTCTGTGTTTTTCACCTTTTCTGAAAGTCGTTTAACCAGTTTTTTCAGACTGGCACGCCTTGCCTCCAAATAACCTTCAACATCTACCTGAACACGGATTCTTTGTTCGATATTGTTGTTTATTGCTTTTTCTGTAAGATGTTGCATTGCTTCAAGGGTTTGCCCGTGCTTACCAATAAGGAGAGCAGAGATTCCACCAGTAATATCAAAAAACACATTACCGGAATTCCTTTTAATCGATATTGAAGCATCTGTAGTTATAAAATCGATAATCTGCTGCAAAACATTTCTTCCAAGATCGACAGCCTCATCATAAGCTTTGTCCGCCTCTAAATCTGCTTGAACTGTCTGAGCCTCTATTTGAGGCTCTTGTTGAGGCAGAGGCTGGGGGTTTGTCTCAGGTTTTGATGGAAAAACAACACCTGTCGCCTTCTCAGGTACAATTACTCGAATTTTTGCTTTTTTTGACCCAACAAGACCAAAAATACCGGTAGAACCATATGAAATCACATCATGCTTAAGCTTCTCTTTCGATATGCTTAACTCGTTACAAGCTTTTTGCAGCGCCTGTTCAACATTTTTTCCCTCAAATTCCAAACCAGGAGACATGCATAACCTCCGTTATTTCGCAAATTGTTTTGTTATATAATACTGCTGCGCAATAGACAACATGTTGTTTATAAGCCAGTATAAAACCAGCCCTGAAGAAAAATTAATAAAAATTACCGTGAAAATAAGAGGCATAAACATCATCATCTTTGCCTGTGCCGGATCACCCATAGGAGGCGTTAACTTCTGCTGTAAAAACATAGTGCCGCCCATTATAATCGTTAATACAGGAATACCGTAGGGTTCATGCATAAATGGAATGGCAAAACCAAAACGAAAAAGGCGATCTGGAACCGACAGATCTGTAATCCAGCCAAAAAAGGGAGCGTGCCTCAATTCTATTGCTTCGTATAACATACGATATAGAGCAAAAAACACAGGCATCTGGATAAGCATGGGAAGGCATCCACCCACAGGGTTCACCTTATAGGTTTTATATAACGCCATAACCTCCACATTCATCGTTTTCTTATCGTTTTTATACTTTTCCCTGAGTTCCATCATCAGAGGCTGAATCTTTTTCATTTGAGCCATGGATTTATAGCTCTTATTCCCTAACGGCCAGAGGATTATCTTGGTAAATACAGTTAAAAGAATGATGGCTACACCGTAATTGGGAATAATATCATAAATGATATTCATAAACCATAAACATGGCTTGGCAAGAAAATTAAATATACCGAAATCAATTGACTTACTAAGATCATAATCAAGACCTTTAAGTACTTTCGTGCTCTTGGGACCAAAAAACAGCTTGTATTCAAAAACATGCTGATCTGCCGGCTGGATTAAACTTGCCGGTCCCAGATATTGAGCCTCCAATACATTGTTTTTATCCAGCAAAAGACGCATGCTCGCATCAACAGCGCTGACAGGTATAATGCTGGACATAAAATAACGATCCTGCACAGCTATCCATCGCAATTCCCCTGTAAATATATTTTTATCTTTTAACTTCTTTAATTTTATCTGCTTGAGTTTTTTATCAATTAATGCGCTTGGCCCTTCAAAACCATACCTGCCTGGCTCTCCGGGTGGCGGTTTCATTAATGACAATACGGGCCTGTCCTGAATGATCCGATCAGATCCGTTTTTTATTACAACATTCAGCCCTATTAAATAGGTTTCCGGCAAAAATGTGAACCTTTTTTCAACAGTTATCCCCTGAGGCGACACCCAGGAAAATATAATCTCTTTCTCTGTATCGTTTATATTGATGGAATCGGAAACAGGTTTTGCTGAAAATACAGCTCTCTCCAGGCCAGGGATGCTATTTTTATCCAATCCAAGCCCCACGACTCTGGTCTCACTGATTTCCGAAGAAATCATTTCAAATAATGGTGAATCAGGATTCGCGTTCTCTTTGTAGTTTTTTAGAATAAAACTTTTAAACACCGCTCCTTTTTCTGAAATTTGCACCGAATATAACGGGGTGTTTACAGTAATTATTCTAGCTGCTTTTTCCTGCTGCGTTAGACTTTTGTCTTGCGTAATTTCTTTAATAAAAGGTTTTTGTTCAATTATCGGCGTTGCCGGTTGTTCTATTATCTGTTGATTTTGCTGTATGTGCTGAACCTGTTCTTTATCAACTCCAAACATCTGCCATAAAACAAAGACAAGAAAGGATAAAGTTATAGCTATTAAAAATCGAGGATTATCCATAATCTACTCCTAAAACATATTTTTAACGAGAATTAATCAAACGGTCCTTGCGCTGTATGACAATCTGATCGGTGTCCCGTATTTCTCATTGAAACCAAAAAATCAGTTCACTATATATTGTGTGTTCAGATTTTTATAATCCAATTTTAAATATTTACGCAGGTAAAAACTTTGAAGGGCTATACAGAATAATGCTAACAACATCTTGATATTGCTTATGGAACAGGATCAAAACCTCCAGGATTAAACGGGTGGCACCGCAAAATTCTCTTTAAAGCAAGAAAAGATCCCGTAAACAGGCCATAACGTAAAACAGCCTGATATGCATACTCAGAACAGGTTGGATAAAATCGACATGAAGGGCCTAAAACAGGAGATAGTATATATTGATATGCCCTGATAAGAAATAAAGCAGGAATTACAATTGTTTTTTTAATGATTAATACTCCTGGATATTTTGTCAAAGATATTGCACAGGGATAAAAACACCTGCTGCGATGATAATCCAGCGACTTCTCGCTTGGCAATTATATTTATATCTAAATCACCCCTGATAATATGCCTGTTTAGTCGAAAGTATTCACGTAACAAACGCTTAATTCTGTTGCGAGTTACAGCGTGTCCAACCCTTTTCGTCACTGTAATGCCTATACGCGTTCTCTTAAAACGACCAGGAGTAAATATTGCAATAAAATGCCTGTTTTGTACTTTGCTCCCGAATGTTGATACTTTATAAAACTCCGGACGTTTTAACAGCCTGTCTGTTTTTGGGAAAAAAAAGTGCACAAGATGTTTAGCCTCAATATGTTCATAAGGACAGCTCCATCGCTTCATCAGATGAAACCATAATAACAATCAAACAGTTAAACGGACCCTGCCCTTGGCTCTTCGCCTGTTAATCACTCTTTTTCCCTGTTTTGTTGACATCCTTTTCAAAAAACCGTGTGTTCTGGCTCGCTTAATTCTACTTGGCTGATATGTTCTTTTCATAATACAAATCCTCTTACTGTTAGTTATCTAAAAAAGCTTTTGCGTGCAACGCACAAGCTTGCCTGGGCTTGAGTTTCTCTTTAGCAGAAAACGTTTTTGTTAACATATTAATGTTGATGGCTTCGTAAAAAGTTTTTTGTAAACGACTTTGAGCATTTTGGGGAAAAAGCAATTAAGATGTTCATCGTTAAGAAATGCAAGCTGTTTAAAACCATCAGGCCGAGTTCTTGCGTTGGTTTTTATATTTTAGATGAACATCTTAATTGCGCCCAAAATGGTTATGAAGTGAACAAAATGGACTTTTTGCGAGGCTATCAATATTGTTAACAATATAATTTAAACCATTATGTTTAACATATGTTTTTATAAAGTCAAGAACGGATTGTCTGCTTTACAATTTTCGCCTGTTTTAATTCCTCTTCAGGAAGCCCGAAAATCCCCTTAATAACATCAAGCGGCCTGATTGCCTTTCCTTGTTCAGACCTTATCGTCATGTGTAATTTACAGGGCATAACAATATCTATCTTCAAGATCAAATCTTTCAAGTCTATTTTCTTTGTTTTTCCTTTCCGGTTTGAACGAGTATACATAAATTCAGTACTATCATTAAAAGCTTTAAATGCCTTTTCGTTAAAAAAACCGTCTTTTATTGTAACCACATATTCAACTGAATTTAATTTGTTTTTTGCACCTAAAGCAGCGGCCTGACAATCGCAAACTAAAAGACCTTCCGGAAGCTGGTTGTTTAAAAAACCAGTCATTGTCTCAGGTCTTATGTTGCATGGTACGGTCAAATATAAAATTTCATTAAGGCTCTCCATGCCCACGGGAAGCGGATCATCAAAAGAGATTTTAGGCTTGGGATGAAAACCCTCTGAATACTTGACCGGTATTCCAGAACGCCTTAAGGCTCGCAAAAATATATTGGCCAGTTCAAGATGACCAAAATATTTAGCCTGACCCTGTTTTGAATAAATAATCTTAACTTTTTTGTAATTATTTTCTTTTCTGTTTTGAACAACAGCCTCTTCGTTAGGTTGTGTCGTCACAGAATCAATCCTATATTTATTCTCACAAACCTCATAAATCTTTGGCTTAATTTTTTCAAAATCGCATACACCACAACCATTACAATCACCCCGGCGACAGTCTGGCGTAAGAGCACCATTAAAAGCTTTATCCCTTTCAGCCGCTAAAAACTCCTTTGTAACACCTGTGTCAATATGATCCCAAGGCAAAGGATCCATAACATTCCCCGGACCTTTTGCATATAAATTTATATCCACACCTTCTCTGGAAAACGACTCTTCCCACAATCCATACTGAAACCTGTCACTCCAGCCGTCAAATTTACACCCTCTTTTATATGCATCTACCAACAATCGGCTGAGCCGCCTGTCTCCCCTGGCAAAAACCCCTTCAACAATGCTTACTTCAGGATTCTGCCACTTAAAGTGAATTCCGGGCATCCTAAGATCTTTTTTCAGCCGGCCCAGCTTCTCCTTTGATTCTTCCAGAGTAAGCTGCGGCGACCATTGAAAAGGGGTATGCGACTTTGGAATAAATGTTGTCACGCTGACATTTATCTTCCCCCTGTGCCCTTTTGGTCCTTTTATTTTACGAAGTTCCTTTACAAGTGTCACGATAGATTGCAAATCATCATCTGTTTCTGTGGGAAGCCCTATCATAAAATACAGCTTTATGACCTGCCAGCCCAGGCTGAATGCATTATAAACAGTTTCAAATATCTCCTTTTCTGAAATATTTTTATTGATAACATCCCTGAGCCTCTGGCTGCCAGCCTCTGGCGCAATAGTAAAACCTGTTTTTCTAACCCTTTTAATAAGTTTCATCAGTTGCGGAGTTAATGTGCCGGCTCGCAGAGAAGGCAGAGAAACAGCTATATGCCTTGAATCACACCTGTCCATCAGGCTTTCCATAAGGGGGTTTAGGGATGTATAATCGCCGGTGCTGAGTGACAACAAAGAAAGCTCATCATAACCGGTTGCGGCAAGAGCTTTTTCTGCCAGCTCAAGCACGGTCTCCGGAGATCTTTCACGCACAGGACGATAAATCATCCCTGCCTGACAGAACCGGCATCCTCTTGTGCATCCCCTTGATACTTCAAGCCTTAGACGATCATGTATAGGTCTTGCGTAAGGAATTATCGGAGAATCCGGAAAGGGCGCCTCGTTGAGATCACCGATAATAGCCCTTGTAACTTTTTTGCAATCCGAAAATGCCGGTATATATACGCCGGTAATCTTATATAGCTCTCTTAACAGGGTTTCTTTGTCAGGATAGGCATTATCCTTCCAGGAAAGCCACACGCGCGCAATATCCATTACCACTTCTTCACCATCTCCAACGACTATGGCATCAAAGAAGTCAGCAACCGGTTCCGGATTGCTTGTACAGGGACCACCGGCAATAATCAGCGGGTATGAATTATCCCTTTGACTCGAATAAAACGGAATGTTTGCAAGATCGAGAATTGTAAGAACATTTGTATAATTCAGTTCGTAAAGCAGGCTGAAGCCGATAATATCAAAACTGTTCAAAGGACTGTGTGATTCCATAGACACAAGGGGAATCTGCGAGGATCTTATATATGACTCCATATCAAGGTCCGGCGCATAAACCCGTTCTGCAGCTATCTCTTTGTGTTTGTTGAGGATATGATAAAGTATCTGAATGCCGAAATGAGATGTGCCGATCTCATACAGATCCGGAAACGCCAGAGCAATCTTTAGCTTGGCCTTGTCCGGATCTTTTTTTATGGAGTTTATTTCCGTACCGAGATACCGGCTTGATCGTTCTATCAGGGGCAGGATGTCTTGAAGATTTTTAATAGTCATGGTATTTAAAAGTATTAAGTATTAAGTATTAAGTATTAAGTATTAAGTATTAAGTATTAAGTATTAAGTGTTAAGTGTTAAGTGTTTTGTCCTAACACCTGCTGAATTCGATTTTTTACTAATTCAGCAAACTTATATCATAATCATCATTATTAATAATGACAAACCTTTTTAAAAAGGTATCACAATGCAGAAATATAAAGCATTTTTTTGTTTAATTATAGCTTTTTTTGCAACACTTATTTTTTGCCTGCCAGGCTATACAGCGGAATATGAACGGGAAAACCCGGTTGTAAAGGCTGTCCGCAAGGTCAGCCCTGCGGTTGTGAACATAAATTCGGAATATGAGGTCCGCAGGCGTGTCAATCCTTTCTCCGGTTTCAGCAGAGATCCTTTTTTTGATTCCTTTTTCAAAGACTTTTTTGACCCCGGTTTTGAGCAGCGCTACAAAAGAACCAGCCTGGGCTCAGGCGTTATTATCGACGGGAAGCGGGGCCTTATCCTCACAAATGCACATGTGCTTGCAAAAAGCGCAACCATAACTGTTATTCTAAATGATGAACGTAAATTTGATGCCCGAATTATAGGCGCTGATCCTGATTCTGATCTCGCTGTGCTGCGAATATCATCAAAAAATCCTCTTCCTGCCGTTGAGATGGGCGACTCCAACGATCTTATGATAGGGGAAACAATTATAGCAATAGGCAATCCTTTCGGGTTTTCCAATACAGTAACAACAGGGGTTATAAGCGCTATAAACCGAAGCATCAGAGCGGATGATGCTGTTTATCATGATTTTATACAGCTGGACGCCTCCATTAATCCCGGCAACAGCGGAGGGGCGCTTCTGAACATAAACGGCGAACTTATCGGAATCAATACCGCAATTTATGCAAAAGCCCAGGGAATAGGCTTTGCCATACCCATCAACAAAGCAAAAAGGATTGTATCAGACCTTATTCAATACGGAAAGGTCGTTCAAATATGGCTTGGCTTAACCGTGCAGGATCTTGATAAAA